>NZ_DDDQ01000089.1:0-32316 GCF_002336325.1 Roseivirga sp. UBA1976
TAGTGAGTCTATTAGTGGCTTGCGACTCTGATCAAGACAAGGCGGGTAGGTTTTTCATTAAAGGAAACGAAGCTTTGAATCAGGGGCAGTACAACGAAGCCGTACGTTATTATACAGAAGCCATTGCTCTGGCACCTTCTATGAAAGAAGCCTATAATAACCGTGGTGTGGCCTATTACAAAGATGGTCGCTATGCGGAGGCTATTAATGATTACAGCTATGCGTTGGTACAGATAGATGAACACTATGCCGATGCCATTCGCAACAGGGCCAATGCCTACCTGGCCGACCACCGGCATAGCAAGGCCATAGAAGACCTAAACAGGCTACAACGCATTTATCCAGACTCCTCATTTGTCTATTTCACCAAAGGCATTGCGCTGCACGAAGATAAGGCCTATGCTGAGGCAATCGATGCATTCGAAAAGGCCCTCACAATGCAACCGAACGATGCAGAAGCCATGGTGAACCAGGCCAACAGTTTTTATATGCTTCAGGAATTTGAGCAGGCAGAGCAGTTGTTGAACAGAGCCGAGTCTATTGACGCATCGGAACCCAATATCTATAACACCCGAGGTCTCATAGCCATGGAAAAGAAGGAGTATAGTAATGCACTCAACTGGTTTAACATAGCTCTAAGAATGGATCCGGGCAATGCGTATTACTTGAACAACAGAGGGTATCTATACCTTCAGATGAACCGTATAAGTGCAGCAGAAGAAGATTTGCGCAGAGCAATAATTGGTGCGCCAAACAACGCATGGGCTTACAGAAACAGAGGTTACTACTTTCACTTAAATAAGCGATACGAAGATGCCATTCGTAACTTTGAATTAGCCGCTAAAATGGACAATGAAGTACCCTTGCTTCATTTCTATTGGGCCCAAACGCTGCAAAGTCTGAACCGTGGAGAAGAGGCTTGTGAGATTTTATCTCGTGAAACCACCACTTTACCCGAGGTTGAAGACCTGCGTCAGCAAGTTTGCCGATAGCCCGATTTGGCTGTATATTCAGATATCCAATATTTTTTTTCATGCCTGTGTTAACATCGGTACATCACATGGCGTCTCACTTTTGATTATGGATGTATCGCGCTTCAAAGCAGAGATTTTACCTCTTAAGAATAAACTCTACCGCTTTTCGCTCCACATTGTAAGAGATGAGGAACTGGCGAAAGACGTAGTGCAGGAGAGCCTTATAAAGGTTTGGGAAAAGCGGGAAGAGCTGGGGCAAATTCAAAACATAGAAGCCTGGTGCATGCAAATTACGCGCAACAAGTCGCTCGACAAACTCCGAAGCAAGCACGTAAAGAAGACCGACCTTTTTGAGGTGGAATTCGATACCCGAAAGGAGAGAGATACACCCTTTGTGGTTACGGAAAGAGGCGATTTGATGCAACGAATTATGGAACTGATTGAAAATCTTCCGGACAGGCAAAGAGAAGTAATGCACCTGAGAGATATAGAAGGGTATGCCTATAAGGAGATTGCCGAAATGTTGGGCATAGACATCAATCTGGTAAAAACCAATTTGTTCAGAGCGCGAAGAAAATTAAAAGAGAGCTTAATAAAAGTAGATGCTTATGGACTTTAAGACATCAGAACTAATAAAAAAATATTGGGAGGCAGATACAAGTCTTCAGGAAGAAGAACAACTGAAAAGAGAGTTGCTTTCTGCCACCAACGAAACCGACTGGGAAGAAGAAAAAGCATTATTCGCCCACTTTAAACAAGCCAAAGAAGCAGAACTGGACGATTCGTTCGATCAGGCCCTTCTTGCTGAGATTGACTCTCGTGAAACGGCCGGAACCAGGCAAGTG
Organism: Roseivirga sp. UBA1976; assembly: GCF_002336325.1. NCBI lineage: Bacteria > Pseudomonadati > Bacteroidota > Cytophagia > Cytophagales > Roseivirgaceae > Roseivirga > Roseivirga sp. UBA1976. The sequence goes on from NZ_DDDQ01000089.1 coordinate 1,820, forward strand.
CAATGGACCGACTATTTTAAGCAGTACTACAAAATTGCGGCCGCAGTGGTAGTGCTTTTGGTTTCAGGAATGCTCTATCAGCAACAACAAAAAGAAGTGGTGGTAGAAGATACTTTTGACAACCCTGAAGTAGCCTATGCCGAGTTGAAAAAGCAGTTACTGATTGTTTCGCATTACCTGAACAAGGGGCAACAAACCGTATCGGAGCTCAACAACCTAAGCAAGGTACCCTCCGAGCTGAAAGACTTTGCCAAAATGAGTGAAGCCTCTGAAGGCCTGGAAATGTTAAGTGAAATGAATGTTGAAAATTAAGTTAGAATGAATATGAAAAAGTTAGTATTAACAATGGTTATGGCTGTGTTTGCTGTAGGAGCAAAGGCACAGACTGATGCGATATCGAAGTACTTTAGCAAGTACGTTTCTGATACTTCCTTTATGCACGTAAACTTTAGCGGTAAAATGTTTCAGATGATTAGTCGTCTGGAAATGGATAACGCTGAAGAGCAAAAAATGATGGAAGAGTCGCTCGGCAAAATTAAGCGCGTGCAGGTGCTGGGGAAAGATAAGAATGTAGACGGAAGAAAAATGTATGCCGAAGCCATTAAACTAGTAGAAGGTAAAGGTTTTGAGGAGCTCATGTCGGTAAGAGAAGATGACAAAGACATCCGTTTCCTTATCAAAGAAAGCAACAATAAAATCGATGAGTTATTTATGGTAATGGGTGGCAAAAACGAGTTTGGCTTGCTAAGCATTGTTGGAGACGGAATCGATTTGAACGCCCTATATAAGCTGTCCAAGAAAATAGGAATGGATGGTTTTGAGGAACTTGAATTCCTGGATCAGCGCAAAGGAAACTAAATTATACCCGAATTGTGGCGGAGCTTTACGATTGGCTCCGTCCCAATTTTTTAAGTCAAAAGCTCACTATTTGGATGTATGAAATGAGCTGAAACCACCCTCCGGAGCCCTGTTTCGGAACTACACTTTTGCGGTTTTAGCAAATTTCATGTGTGCAGACAACACAAAACGATTACACATGAAAAAAATCTTAACCCTTGGTCTATGCCTATGTATGGTAAGTTTTGCCACAGCGCAAAGCAAGCATGTAGAGCGGTTTCGAAAAGACCATAAACCCACCACATCGCTCTTCTTTTATAAGAGTACATTAAAAATGTATGCTCGAATGCAGCAAAGTCTGCAAGGTCAGTTCGATGCTGAAGAGTTTTCAGAAATGCCACAGTTGGCCGAAATGATTGATGGAATAGAAAAAATCAAATTCTTTTTATACGAAGATTGGACGTCTCAGCAAGACAGACAATTGTTTGAAAAGCTGACAGAAGATGTGCGATCAGAAGGCTATGAGGAGCTCATGTCCGGCAGGGTTGAAGGTAATCAAATGAGTGTTTTCATGAAAGAAGGCAGAAGCCGTCCGCAAGGCTTTGTGGTGATTGTGCGAATGGAAACCGGATATAGCATTATAGATATTGAGGGCTATCCTAATGTCAATAAGATCATGAAGCTCTCTAACCTGATCAATAATAGCTCCAATAGCCTCAATCTGTCAGAAGCAATTAAGTAAGGTCAACCTAAAATTCACGATTTGGACACAGTATTATCAATAAAAGGTCTTTCCAAGCACTATGGGAAGATAAAAGCCCTTGATGGCCTCAACCTGGAGGTAAAGAAGGGTAATGTATTTGGCATATTAGGCCCCAACGGAAGTGGAAAAACCACTACACTCGGAATGATTCTGGATGTAATTAACCCCACAGCCGGGCAATTTGAGTGGTTTGGAAAGAAAAGTGGACCTGCTACGCGTAAGCGCATTGGCGCCATACTGGAGCACCCCATTTTCTACCCTTACCTTACCGGTAGGCAAAACCTCATGATTGTTTGCGATATCAAACAAGTACCCTATGAACGGGTAGACGAGGTATTGCTTCAGGTAGGGCTGGAAGAACGCAAAAACTCAAAGTTTAAAACCTATTCTTTGGGTATGAAGCAAAGACTTTCTATTGCTTCTGCTTTGTTGTGCGATCCTGAGGTAATGATTTTGGACGAACCAACCAATGGGCTAGATCCACAGGGTATTGCCGAAATCAGAGACCTGATTATATCCATTGCCAATAGTGGTAAAACCATCATCATTGCCAGTCATTTGCTAGATGAGGTGCAGAAGGTATGTACTCACTTTTGTGTGCTGCAACGAGGCAAACTCATATACAATGGTTTGGTAGAAGATGTGGGCAAAGGAAACCTGAGTGTAGAAGTAAAGGCCGATGATGAGCGACTGGAAGAAGTACTTGGAGCCTGCAATTTACACCTCGAAATGAAAAGGGAGTTAGATAAATACATTCTTACCATGCATGATGGCTACAGTGCAGCCGATGTAAACAAATACCTTTTCGACCACGGTATTACGGCAAAGCACCTAATTGTAAAGACTAAAAGTCTGGAAAAACAGTTCTTAGAAATTCTAAAAGACCAGGAAGGAGGCAAACAATGATACGACTATTAAAAATTGAGCTTAAGAAGGTTTGGCCGAGCCGGGCGTTTCGTTTGCTTTCCATCATGTATATGGTAGCTATGGTAATCATAGCCATGGGCGTAATGCCGTTTTTACGGTGGATGAAGTCTAAGTTTGAAGATTTTGATCTGGACGGAATTGATCCCACCATAATTCCTTTTTATGAGTTCCCCGACATTTGGCAAAACCTTACCAGTGTGGCCATTTGGTTTAAATTACTTTTAGGTTTTAGCCTTGTATTTTCTATTACCAATGAGTTTTCGTACCGAACCATACGCCAAAATGTAATCGATGGACTTAGCAAACATGAGTTTATTCTATCTAAGATTATTATGGCCGGTTTTTTGGCAGCCGCTTCTACAGTAACCCTCTTCGTACTGGGCTTAATTACGGGATTAATGTATTCTACCGAGATTTCTTTTATGCTCATTTTTGAAGACAGCTTTTTTCTGTTGGCCTTTTTTATTCAGCTATTCTCCTTCCTGCTCTTTACTTTGCTCATAGGGGTGCTAATTAAGAAGTCGATTATTGCCATGGGACTGTTGGTTTTCTGGATACTTGCGGTAGAAAACGGGTTCTACATTTACAGCCAGGTAAAGAAGATTGAATGGATCGAATATTTGCTGCCCATAAAGTCAATCAATGCGCTCATACATAATCCTTTTCCCAAGTACGTATTTATGGAAATACAAGACTGGGTTGCCCTGCCCGAACTACTGCTTGTATTAGGGTATGGTGGTTTGTTTTATTGGGCTACTATACGACTGGTGGTAAAGAGAGATCTTTAAGAGACCCTGCTGCCTGCCAGCGGAACAACCTCAACAGCCCTTACCGGTGGTTGAGGTTTTTTATTTCTTTTTATGTTTCAACAGCCAGAAAATGCAACCCAGCGTAATGGCGAGCAATAAGAAGAGAGCAGGTAAACCACCCAGGTTAGAAAGCATTTTTATACCCTCAATTCCGGCCATACTCACCATAATATAGGCTACAAGACCTATGGTAGTGCCCCAAACAATTTTAATAAAAACCGGGGCAGAAGGCGCCTGAGGCGAAATACCGGTCGAACTAATACCACCCATGGCCTCGGTGTTGGAATCGGCAGCCGTTACATATGAAAGAAAAGCTGTGAAAAGAAATATCAAGGCCAGCAGGTCAGACCAGGGTAAAGCATCGAAAATACCATAAATTACCGATTCGGGCCCCAATGAGGTGAGCAAGCCAAGAAGATCGGCCTTTTTACTTAGCTGAAAATGGAGGGCAATACCACTAAAAATACTCATCCAGAGCATTCCGAAAAGAGAAGGTAGCACCCAGTTGAAAAGCATAAACTGGCGAATGGTATAACCTTTGGCAAGCCGCCCTAAAAACAGGGCTGTAATAGGTGCCCAGGCCATCCAGTTGGCCCAGTTAAAGGTTGTCCAGCTTTTAGGCCAGTCGTCATTTGGGTAAAGCACACTAACCACTGTCATTTCAGGGAGCGATTTAAAGTAAATGACCAGAGCCTGGCCCCATTGCGATAGAATGCTTTTAGTGGGGCCAAAGAAAAGTAAGAACAGAGCCAGAATAAGAAATATGCGGGCATTGATGTCCGAAAGCACCCGAATACCTTTCATTAAACCCGATATAGCCGAAAGAGTAAAGCATCCCACTATGAGAAGGGCAATGAACAGCAACAACCAGGGACTTTGATAACCCGTGAGGTTATGAATTCCACCACTAAGGGTTAGTATACCGGCTCCCAAAGAGGCCGCCATTCCAGCAACCAGCGCATAAAGACAAATGCCGTCTATTAACACTCCCAACTTCCCCTTTGGAGTAGCCTTTTGCCAGGGGAAGAGTGTAGACTCCAGGCTGAAGCTTCGTTTTCGGTTATAGAATGCAATCGCGAACATTAGGGCCGGAATACAATAAATGGCATAGGGAGTAAACGTCCAGTGCAGGTACATGTAACTTAGAGCCTCCTGAGCGGCTTTTTCGCTCAAGGCTGGAGTTTCAGAGAAAGCAGGAGGAGAAGAAAAATGAAACAGAGGTTCGGCAGTTCCCCAGAATATGATGCCCGTGGCAATGGTGGTACACAATACAATAGAGAACCAGCGCCACTTGCTGAGAAAGGGTTCCGCATGCTCACCACCAATTTTATGCTTTCCCAGGGGGTGAAAGCATATTACGAGGCAACAGAGTAGCATAAGACCGGTGGTTATACTGAACAGCCATCCGAAACGAGAAATGATGAGGTCATTGATGCGGCTGGTAGTTTCAAGAAAACCCTCCGCATCTGCAAGACTATAGACAAGAGCTGCGAGAAGGAGGAGAAAGGGAGGCCAGAAAACCTGATGACGAAAATTGGAAAACAATCGATTAATTCTCAACGGTGTTCAGTATATCAGTTATTTTTGAAAGTAAACCATTCTTTATCGTTAAACAAACTATCGGCTATTGGCCATGAAAGCACTGCATACTTCCCTATTCTTTCTTTTTTTTACTGCCCTCAGTGCTCAGGACTTACCTTACAGGTCTATCCCTGATGTGCCTGAAGGGCTTTATGCCCAGCAGGCAATGGCACGAATGGTCGATGGTCTGGGGTTTAGGTTTTATTGGGCCTCTGAGTCGCTAAGGCCAGAAGATCTTGCTTTTGGGCCTGAAGGAGAGGGGCGAAATGTAATGCAGACTATTCAGCATATTTATGGCCTTTCTGTCTTTACAATGACCTCTTTAGATAAAACTTTTGAAGCACCCAAGGCAGCCGATACCTATGAGGAGCTTCGTACCCAAACCCTTCATCTGATCAAGGCTATATCTGATAAGTTGCAGCGAATGGATAATGCTTCACTGCAAAAGGTAGAAGTGAATGGACTGCCCTTTTGGTACTTGATTAATGGCCCGATTGCCGATGCCATATACCATACCGGTCAGATAGTGCTGCTGAGAAGGATGTCTGGTAACCCCACAAACCCAAAAGTGAGTGTGCTAAGGGGAGTAGTGGGCAATTAAGTATTAGAAGTTCTTATCGATAATTTTTTTGAGTATTTCTTCTGTAAGAGGTTTGTGAATAAAGCCCTCTACTTTGGTGCTTTTGGATTTTTCAAGATCATCGGGGTTGAGCGATGTGGTGAGCATTACAATAATCACTTTGGCCTTTTGGTCAATGTGTAGCTTTTCGTAGTGCTCCAAAAACTGCCAGCCGTTCATGCCGGGCATGTTTATATCTAAAAAAATTAGATCGGGTTGCGGATATTCTCCGTTTTCTGATGACTTCAAGAACTCCAGAGCTTCCATGCCGCTTTTAGCTACCACACAGCGTTCGCAACATTCGGCCTCTTCAACAACCATTGAGTTCAGAAAATTGGTGGCAGCATCATCGTCAACCAACAGGATGCATTTTAGCTTCTTTTCCATAGACTATAAATTAGGAATGTTAAAAAAGAAGGTAGATCCCTCATTTGGGGTCGATTCTACCCAGATATTACCACCGTGCAACTCCACTATCTTTTTGCAATGCGACAGGCCGATACCGGTACCCGGATATTCACTTTGGTTGTACAAACGTTGAAAAATGACAAAAATCTGATCCTGATACTGTTTGTCAATACCTATGCCATTGTCTTCTATAGAGAAAGTCCAGCCATTGTTGGGTTTGGCCGAAACGACCACACGGGGTGGAACGTCTTTTCTTCTGAATTTTATGGCATTGGCTATCAGGTTTTGAAAAAGTACTCTTAGCTCTGTTTCGTAGGCGTTAATTATAGGCAAGTCGTTAATAATAAGCTCTCCGTCTACTTCCTCAATAGAGGTTTTCATGTCTTTCTTTACGGCCTTTACCAGCTTAATACAGTCAACCGATTTGAGTTGTTTGTTTTTTCCAATCCTGCCATACTCTAACAGACCTTTTACCAGGTTGCGCATGCGGTTAGATGAATCGGAGACAAATGAAAGCAGCTTGTTTCCTTTGGCGTCCAGTGTATCGGCATAGTCCTTTTTCAGCTTTTCTGACAGGTCTATAATGGTGCGTAAGGGTTCTTGCAGATCGTGAGAGGCTACGTAAACAAATTGCTCTATTTCCTGATTTTGTCTTTGGAGTGAAGAAACAGCCCTTCTCAGCTTACGTTCGGCCAATTCGGCCTGCTTGGTTTTTTCGGCTAAATCGTGATTAACGTACTGAAGTTCAAAGATAATGCTGGTTAGCTTGGCCATGCCTTCCAGATACTCCTGGTCATGCTCGTCAAAATCACCTTCGAATCGGTCGCTAAGTTGTAAAACACCCACAACTTCACCATTGGGTCGTTTTACAGGTGATGCCAGCCAGCCAGGCATAGGAGGATGCTCCAGCCCACGGGCATCTTTAAGTTCGCTAAAGCGTTTGAACATAGGGTGGCTGTAGAGTTCTTCTTCCGTAAATCTCACCGACTTCCTTTGGTCAATAACCAAGCGCCAGATCCCCTTGCCCGTGGGCATTACGTCATAGGAATTATATTTTTCGTACTTACTCGAGAAGCTATGGGTATGGACTGCCCGCTGAAAATCTCCGTCTGGTATAAAGCTTACCGCTGATTGATGAGCTCCAATCGATGTTCTTATCTCTTGGGCGATGTCGTACAAGACATCGGCAAAAGACTTGTCATGAGCCAAGCTCAGCGTGGTGTTTATATTAAGTACCAGCTTTGCTTTTGACTCACGAGAATCAGATGTGCCCAAAGAACTAAACATAGACAATTCTTACGTCTAAAAACTTTAATGGATTAATGTAATTACATATTAATTTACATATAAAATCATATAAATCAATATATGTAAATATTATTCTTTGATATGTTAAGAAGAATATTTCTTCGAAGATCTGTGAAGATAGACGTATACGGGGTTCTGTTTATACGTCTTAGTCAACATATTGTTTTAAAAAGTTCTTCCCAAAATTCAATAATGGGGTGGAGGCCATAATTTTCAATTCTTCTAAAAGCCCCGTCTCTTCATCGAGAAATTTAAACATTGTGTGCAGTCCATTTTTTCTGAAAAGAGATCCGAAAATTTCTTCACCGGTATATTTTCCTTCGGCTAAAACCCTCAATAGAGTGGCGTCATAGGCTTTGAATCGGGAGGTTTGGTAGGGTAGATGGCTGTCGGGTGCTTTTCCCTTTTTCAGGTTTTCTACCATGGCTTGGAGTATTTGCTGTCCGCGCAGAAATGTGTAGCCCGTAGAGGCCTTGGCAAAGCCTCCGTTAATGCCAATGTTATAGACGTTTTCACTTTGTTTGATCACGAAGCGATGATCCGTCATTGGAATTACACCAAACTCTTCCTCAGCAATGGTGTAACCTTCAATACCTAATTGTTTAATGTAGCTCTTCAAACCCAGTGTATATTCTGTTTCAGAAAGCATTGCAGGGCTAAATAGGGTATATTCAACAAGAGCCCTTTTGCTGCTGAAAGGCAGCACGTAGCCAAAGCGACAATCGCCTTGTTGGTCTACCGAAAAATCCATGTAGGTGGCTGTGTCTGGCAGAAAACTGTCTGATGCAGTTTCAATTACCCACCCTTTAAAGTGCTGTAAAAGAGTAGTGGAGGCTTCTTTTTGGAGCGCGTTAAGGTTGAAAATGCTGGAAAAAACCAATTGTCCTTTATACTCAGAAGAGTCAGTTTTAACCACTCCGTTTGGGCTTATTTGTTCCACCGTTTCCTGTACCCAGACTACTTGCGGCACATTTAGGTTTTCTTTCATGAAGGCATAGAAGTCTATTGCCCGAATCATCTTATAGGAATATGGAGCGAGAGCATAGGTTTTATGCCACTTTGAGGTAGCTACTCTGGCGTTTGCCCATGTTTTGAACACCAGTTGCTCCAGCAGGTTTTGGCCTTTTTGCCAAAAGCACCAGGTGCGGTCGTTGGTGCTTTTTGAGTCTTTTTCGATTATAAGTATGCTTTTTTGCTTATCTTCGAAACCCGTCAGCAGATAAGCCAGGGTTAATCCGGCTGCCCCACCTCCGGCTATTATATAATCGAACTGCTTCATTAGATCAAACTTAATAGAATAACTGCTATTCTCTCTTTTTGATTTAAATGCTTTTTAAACGACTGTAAGACTGTGTGATAAAGGGTTTTTGGGGAACCTCTTTATGTAAAACTTTTTAAATTGGCGGCCAACTGGGAGACCACGAATGACTAAAACACCTGTCATATGCCTTATGGTACTGTGCCTGCTATCTTCTTGCGGGATACAAATGATATGCCCTGCTTACCATTCTTCCTTTGTGCTGGATGAAGATCACCAGCGTGATCTTTACTCTCTGTTTACTGTAGTGGATGGTGATACCGTGCCCAAGCGTCCTTACGGATTTAAGTACAAAGCAGAAGGTGATAGCATGATGGAAAAGTTTATCAAAGGTACGGAAGGTAAAGGGTTTAGAGTACAGACCGGCAGGGTGCATTCTTTAGAAAAGGCCGGTTTTACCTATGAAAACCGGGTGAAAGAAAAACTGTGGGTGAAGATTTTTTCCGGTCGGGAAAAACCTGTTCTTGAAAACCCTTATCTGTTCGACCGTATTACCAAAAAGCGACCGTTCTATAAACTCGACCAGTTGGAGACCGAGCTGGTTCACTTTAACAGTGCCGCCTACGATAGTCTGGTGCGAGCAACTATCAATCGTGGAGATACTGCAGCTTACGATCGTTTAATGCAGGAGTATAATGCGCTACCTCCGGCTATACAGGCACAACATGCCCCGCTTCTCAGAGGAGGGTTCAATGTGGAGCAAGATGAATACGACAAGCGTTACAAAGATTACTTTCTGGAACTGCCCGAGCCCCCAGCACCCATAGACAGTAGTTTGTTAAAAGCTCAACAGCCCGACACCCTTGCTACCGATACAACCTCCAAAAAGGGAATTTTAGGGCTGTTCAAAAAGAAAGGGAATGAGAGTGAAGAAAAGCCGCCTAAAAAAGAGCGCAAGCGCGATCGGAAGAATAACGATGAAGGTATCTTGAATGAAGATGATGATAATTAAAACTTCCGTTTCGGGGGGCGACTTTGTACTTAGGTCTTCCGTTTTTTCTTTTTAGCAGCCGGAAATAGAATATTGTTTAGAATAAGCCTGTAGCCGGGCGAATTAGGGAAAAGGTTAAGATCGGTCGGTTCTTCACCTACCCGATGCTGATAATCTTCCGGGTCGTGTCCTCCGTAAAAAGTCCAGAATCCCTTGCCATAGATGCCGTGAATGTATTTGTCTTCATTGGCTGCAATTGTTTCGCCCATTACTACCACATCTGGTTTTACTACCCGTTTCTTAAATGACGTGGTTTGTCCGTAAAACCCTTTAATGAGATTGGTATGGTTTTGTGTGAGCATAGTTGGCACCGGATCCCACTTGGCTGAAAACTGAAAGAGCTTAAAGTAATCATTGCCCTCGTTGAGCGAGCGTTGTCTGCGGGCATCCGTGTTGTCTATATCGGAAAATTCATACTCCAGTGGATTGGTTTTGAGCTTAAAGTTTTCGAAGGCCAGCGTTTGTGTAAAGTCAAACCTTCGCTCTGCCCCCGGCTCGGCAGGGTCGCCATCGTACATAGACTCTATAAAGTCTACTCCATTGGCTGCCAGGGCAATGTCGAAAGAGTCGGTGGCCGAGCACATGGCAAACAGAAAGCCCCCTCCGGCCACAAATGCCCTGATTTTTTGAGCAATGGCCAATTTGAGTTGAGAAACTTTTGCAAAGCCATGCTTTTTGGCCGAAGCTTCATAGTCTTTCTGCTGCTGAATATACCACGAGTAGTTTTTAAAGGTGGCATAGAACTTTCCGTACTGACCCGTAAAATCTTCGTGGTGTAAGTGTAACCAATCGTATGAGGTTAGTTCATCGTTCATGAGTTCATCATCATAAACCACATCGTAAGGAATTTCTGCATAGGTCAGGGCCAGTGTTACGGCATCGTCCCAGGGCATTTTGCTTTTGGGTGAGTAAACGGCAATTTTGGGCACCTTCTCCAGCCGCATCATATCCATGTTGCTCGAAGGAGAGGAGAGGAGTTGCTCCAGCTTGAGGGCATCGGCATCAGAAATTACCTGATAGCTCACTCCCCTTACCACCAGTTCATTTTCAATGCCCGTTCGGGCGGGCAGTAAAAAACTTCCTCCCCTGTAATTTAACATCCAGTCAATTGGTTCGTCTTGACTTAAAACCCAATAGGCAATTCCATAAGCTTTGAGGTGGTTGGTCTGGCTTTCGTCCATAGGAACCAATATCTTATTGGCAAAACCAGTGATTGTAAAAAGGCAGAAGAGAAAGGTGAAAACTAGTTTCTTCATAGCGAACAAGATATTAAACCGTTTAGCTGTGGAATCGTTCAATTTACGTATTAGTTGCTAAAACTTGACCAGTGGTCAATTACATTTATAACGAGGTTAGACTCAAGTATTACGCATGAATTTAAGACAAAACATCTCCGAAGGCATTAGCTCCATAAAAGCCAACATTCTCCGAACTGTCCTTACCGGACTCATCATTGCCATTGGTATTACTTCTCTGGTAGGTATGCTCACGGCTGTAGATGGCATTAAAAGTGAAATTGATGCCAGCTTATCCAACCTGGGAGCTAATAGTTTCGATATTAATTCTCGTTTTTCCGGCCGAAGAAACCAGAATGGTAGAAAGGAGAAGTCTTATGAGCCCATTCGCTTTACAGAGGCCAACCGCTTCAAAGAAACTTTTGAGTTTCCTTCTACCACTACAGTTTATACCCGTGTGAGTGGTATTGCGGAAATAAAGTATGGTAGCAAAACCACCAACCCGAATATTTCGGTTACGGGAGGCGATGAAAACTACATAGCTATAAAGGGTATTAATATTGAGCGCGGTAGAAATTTCTCTTCGTTGGAAATTCAATATGGAAACTACGTGTGCATTTTGGGTACGGAAGTAGTAAAGGCCCTTTTCGAAGCCAATGAAGACCCGCTCAACCAACAAGTGAAGTTTTACGGCAACAATTACCGGGTAATCGGAATTTTGGAAGAAAAAGGAGGTTTTGGTGGCGATACGGAAGAAGATAGAAACATTATCATTCCGCTACAGAATGCCAAACGACTGGATAGAAGAGGCTCTATGCGCTTCAATATTACTACCATGATCCAGAACCCTGAAGATATTGAGTATGCCATGGGTGAAGCCACCGGTTTAATGCGTCAGATTAGGGGCGATAGAATAGGAGAAGAAGACTCTTTCGAAGTAGAAAGGAGCGACTCGGTAACAGAAGCCCTTGATAACATTACCAATGGCATGCGAATGGCCGGATTTGGTATAGGTGCTGTAACCCTGTTGGGAGCGGCTATTGGCCTAATGAATATTATGATGGTTTCGGTAACCGAGAGAACCCGTGAAATAGGGATTAGAAAGGCTCTTGGAGCTACTCCAAAGCGCATACTGCAACAGTTTCTTATTGAGTCGGTAGTAATTTGCCAAATGGGCGGTATTGCAGGAGCTGTTCTCGGCATTATTGTAGGGAACATTCTGGCCAAGTTATTAGGAGGAGCATTTATTATTCCGTGGCTGTGGATTACCGTAGGTCTGATTATTTGTGTTGTAGTAGGAGTTATTTCCGGTTACATTCCTGCCAAGCGAGCTGCCGCTATGGATCCTATTGAGTCGCTTCGCTTTGAGTAAGAAGCTTTCAGATGGTGGGCATTAGAACGAAAGCATTGGTTTACAAAGGTCTGCCATACTTATCGGATTGACACCTATTGGTAATTGCGGCATACAATATTTAAATTGAAAAGAAAAAGCCATGAATCTCACCGATCCTGTTCACAAAAAAGTCATTGGTATCATTTTCATTATCTTCAGTGCTTTTGGTCTTCTGAGTATTCTGTTTTACGATCAGTTTATGGATTTTATCATTCGAATGGCTGCGCAAGATGGAGATATGCCTCCGGAAGCTGCATGGATTTTCGATTTCATCAGCTCCTTACTTTGGGGGATAGCCCTTATTTTCTTCATTCCTCGAATTATTATTGGGATAGGGCTTGTTAATCAACGTAAGTGGGCCGAAGTTCCGGCTTTGGTATATGGCATAATAAGCCTTATCAATATTCCTATTGGTACCCTACTGGGAGTCTATTGCATTTTGGTGCTAACGGCCAAAAAAAGGGCAGAAGAAGACTACTGAGCCGGTATATAGACCACTTTCTTGGTCTCGAAGAACTCTTCTTTAAAGTGCTCTGAAAGTGCATATGTTTTTATACGCTTCAACTTAGACTCCTTTAGTTCTTCATCCAACTCGCCCCCTTTTAGGTACAGGATACCGTTTTTGAGGGAGTGGTTAGACTGCTTCATAAACTTGTCTTTCACCCAGGGATAAAAATTGCCCATACGTGTGACCGCACGGCTCACAACAAAATGGAACTGGCCCTCCACTTGCTCAGCCCTTACGTGCTGACCTTTGACATTTTCAAGGCCCAGGGCTTGGGCTACTTCGTTAACCACTTTGATTTTCTTGCCAATGGAGTCTACCAAAAGAAATTGGCACTCGGGGAAAAGTATGGCCAGCGGAATACCGGGAAAGCCACCTCCTGTGCCTACGTCAAGAATCCGCGTTCCGGGCCTGAAATTCAATACCTTGGCTATACCCAATGAGTGAATCACATGTCGCTCCATGAGGTTCTCAATGTCTTTTCTGGAGACTACGTTGATTTTATCATTCCATTCGGCATATAGACCCGGCAGACGTTCGAACCGTTCTTTTTGCTCTTGGTTCAGGTTGGGAAAGTACTGAAGCAGATTCTTCATGCTGCAAAGATATATGGAATACACATTGACTAGCTCCATTCTTCCAATTTAAAGGGCAGAGGAAGATGCAATGACCGTTGGTGCGATTAGATGTGCTCCTTCTTATTTTTCACCAAATCGTACATGAGCTCTCTGGCACGGTGTAGTTGAGCTTTTACAGTACCTAATGGTGCTCCCAGTTCCTGAGCAATTTCATCGTAGCTCAGTTCATCGAAGTAGCGTAGTTTTACTAACCGCTGATATTTTGCAGGTAGTTTATCTACGAACATATGGACCAGCTCAATTTTTTGAGCCTTTATGGTTTCATCTTGTGGGTTCAGATTTTTATCCTGAACATCAATGGTTACAGCCTCTCCGTTGTCATCGGTAAACGATGTGTTAAGGCTCATGGTGTCAAGCCGCTTTTTGCGAATAAAGTCAATGGTATTGTTAGTGGCTATACGGAACAGCCAGGTAGAGAAAGTAAAGTCTTTTTTAAACTTATGAAGGTTTTTGAAAGCCTTTGCAAAAGCTTCAATGGTCAGGTCTTCGGCATCATCGACATTACGAACCATTTTAAGGATCATATGATAAACCGGTTTCTTATACCGTTTCATAAGATCAGCATAAGCCTGTTCGTCTAGCCCTGAAACTGCTGCGTCAATTAACCTGAAATCTTCTAATGCCTTTTTTGAGAATTGCTTACCTACTTCCATTCAACTTGCTTCGTTGCCAATGCCTTTATGGCGACTAAGGGATAATAAAAACAATAACAAAGATCTAAAAAAGGAAGCAACCAAATTTCTATCTCTGTTTTGAGTTTTTGCCCCAATTGCCTGATGATTGCATAGTTCAACAGACATCTGACGCCAAAGGCCGTCCATATCCATGAGGGGAGTGAACTGGTAGCCAATGCCCAAAAAAACAATCCCCATCCGACCACACAAGATAACGTAAAAATTCCCAAAAGCGTTTGGTCTTTTTTATCATAGTGCTTTCCGGCTGATAAATGTCTGATTTTCTGATGCAAGTATGATTTAAGCGTCTCTTTTGGCGTACTTACAGTGAATGCAGCCGGTTCAATAAGAATTTGTATGGAGTGTGTTTTGCTCAGGTGGCCAACCATTAAATCATCGTCTCCACCTTCTAAATGACCAATCTTTTTTAGAAAATCAAGGTCGTAATGTTGGTGGGTCACCGCCCAGTTTCTTCCCACTCCCATGTAAGGTTTTTTCCACAAGGCAAAGCCCAAATACTGCATAGCTACCCAAAGGGTCTCATACTGAATAAACCGGTTTAGCCAGCCCTTTCTTTTAGCATAAGGCGAGTACCCCAGTACAACCTGATAATCATTCGCCAGAGCGTTACCCATAAGCTGAATCCATTGATCTGAGGCTGGCAGACAATCCACATCGGTAAACAGTAGTTTGGAAAACCGGGCTTTTTGTACTCCACAGAACAATGCATATTTCTTTCCGGTCCAACCGGCAGGTAACGACTCCACATCCACTACGGTCAGGGCCTTCCATTGTTTTTGCCATTCGTTCAGTAGTAAGGCTGACTGGTCTGTAGAACGATCATTTACAACAATTACCTCATACGGATACTCCTGGTCTTGTTCTTTGAGCCTTTGGAGTAACTGATTCAGGTTTTTAGCTTCATTTCGAGCGGCAATAATTACCGATACCCCCTGGTGATTGTCGAACGTTTTTGGGTCTCTATGCCTGATTAATGGAATACCAAGTGCAAGGACAAAACCAGTTTGCACAGCCATACAGATTAAAAATGCAATATCAATGAGGCTCAATGAGGAAAGAATAAACGCTAAAGAAAATAGAATTAAGCAATACTGCTATTTTTGTGGCTTCAAATCAAGTCGATGGAGTTTAAGCTAGTAGCAGAAGATAAGGGGTCGAAGGCAAGAGCAGGGATTGTAACTACCGATCATGGTAGCATAGAAACCCCAATTTTTATGCCTGTGGGTACCGCAGGTACCGTAAAGGCCGTACATCAACGTGAACTACACAATGATGTACAAGCTCAAATTATTTTGGGCAACACCTATCACCTTTATTTGAGACCCGGACTGGATGTAATTGAAGGAGCCGGGGGACTGCATCGTTTCAACGGCTGGGACAAGCCAATTCTTACGGACTCAGGTGGGTATCAGGTGTATTCACTGTCTGGAACCCGAAAGATCAAAGAGGAGGGTGTAACTTTTAAATCACATATCGATGGGTCTAAGCATGTGTTTACCCCAGAAAATGTGATGGATATTCAGCGAACCATTGGGGCTGATATTATCATGGCTTTTGATGAGTGTACTCCTTATCCCTGTGAATATGGATACGCCCGTGAGTCTATGGAAATGACCCACCGTTGGCTAAAGCGTTGTTGTGATAGGTTTGATGCCACCGAGGGTAAATATGGATATTCGCAGACCCTTTTTCCAATAGTACAGGGCAGCACCTTCAAAGATTTACGCATAAAGTCGGCCGAAACAATCGCCTCGTTCGAGAGAGAAGGTAATGCCATAGGAGGGCTTTCTGTAGGGGAGCCTCATGAAATGATGTATGAGCAAACTGAAGTGGTTTGCGATATTCTGCCAAAAGATAAACCCCGATACCTGATGGGGGTAGGCACGCCAGAAAATATACTGGAATGTATAGCTCTGGGGGTAGATATGTTCGACTGTGTAATGCCAACCCGTAATGCACGTAACGGAATGCTGTTTACCTCAGAAGGAATTATTAACATCAGGAACGAAAAGTGGAAGAACGACTACAGCCCCATTGACCCAAATCTTGGTGGCTATGTAGACACTTTTTACAGCAAGGCATATTTAAGACACTTGGTGGTAAGTAAAGAAATTTTGGCTGCGCAAATTGCATCCATTCACAACCTTACCTTTTACCTGTGGCTGGTAAAAGAAGCCAGAAAAGAAATACGAAAAGGCACGTTTATTGATTGGAAAAACCAAATGGTGAAAAAGGTGACCAGACGATTATGATGAGAATTCTCGATAGGTATATTCTCGTTAAGTTTCTGACCACCTTTGTGTTTGTGGTCGGTATACTGGTTTCTATTGTACTCATCATTACCTTCTCTGAGCGCAACGAAAACTTCATTAAAAACGAAGTTCCCACCCGCCTGATCATAGAGTATTTCTTAACCTACGCGCCCTATATAGCGAATCTTATTACCCCTATAACGGTTTTTATTGCTACGGTTTTTGTTACCTCCAAACTGGCCAGTCATACAGAGATTATCGCTATTCTGAGTGGTGGGGTTAGTTATCCGCGTATGCTAAGCCCCTTCTTTTTTGGGTCAGTGATTATTGCCATAACCAGCTTCGTTTTTACCGGTTGGGTTATTCCCGAGGCCAATAAATTCAGGGTCGCATTCGAACAGGCTTATTTTGGTCAGGAGTTCAATTTTTCGGAACGCGATGTGCACTTTAAGGTGAGCCCCACAACTTATGCCTACATTGCCTCATACGACTCGCGTAGAGATATTGCTTTTCGCTTCACGTTGGAAGAAATAAAAGGAACCGATGTTGAGTGGAAGTTTACTGCCCGGCAGGTAAAGTGGGATTCTTTGCAACAAGGATGGGAGGCTTCAGATTGGACTCTCCGTAAATTTTTGCCTATGGGCGAAGACTATAAATACGGAAAGAACAACGACACGCTTCTGAAAATTAACATGAAACCCAGTGATTTTGGTAACCTGAACAGTTTTGAACAAACGCTTACCCTCAATGAACTGGATCAATACATTGCCGACCTTAAAATGAAAGGGGCAGATAATATACCCATATACGTTATTGAGAAGTATGTTCGGTATATGTCGCCTTTCTCGGCTATCATTCTCACCTTCATCGGAGTTATTCTCTCTTCACGCAAAACAAGGGGAGGTGTAGGCTTTCAAATTGCGCTTGGCTTCATGATTGCCTTCATTTATATCATACTCTTTATAGCCGCAAAAAGCAATGCTGAGGCAGGTTCAACCAACCCCTTGCTGGCAGTTTGGATTCCTAATATCATTTTCTCCATTATTGGTGTACTTTTGTACCGTTTTGTCCCAAAATAATGGAATCGGCTTCTTTAAGAGACTTTTTAAAACTCCACTTTATAGTATTTCTCTGGGGGTTTACGGCCATACTTGGCAATGAAATGAGTATCGATTCAACCGATTTGGTTTTGTACCGAACGGGAATAGCAGCACTGGTGCTTTCGGTAGTCATGCGATTCAAAGACAAAACCTTTAAATTCCCTCCCCGAGGGGTTTTTCATTTGTTTCTCACCGGTCTTGTGGTAGCTGCCCATTGGGTTACTTTTTTCGAAGCCGCCAGAGTATCAACTGTATCAGTTTGCCTGGCCGGAATGGCTACTACTACTTTCTGGACCAGTTTGGTAGAGCCGTTATTCAAAAAACAACGCATTCAGCCTTTTCAGGTATTCCTCGGCTTGGTGGTAATATTTGGTTTATACCTCATCTTTAAATTTGAATTCACCCATGCCTACGGCCTTCTTCTGGCCATTATTTCAGCATTTCTGGCAGCTGTTTTTTCGGTGCTCAACTCTAAATTCACCCTAAAGTATCCGCCCTACGGTATTACCTTTTATGAAATGCTTTCGGCAGCAGTAGGGCTGTTATTGTTCATTCCGGTGTACAAAACTTTTGTACTGCACAGCGAAATAATGTATCAATGGCCGGAGCCAAGAGACTGGGTACTTCTCTTGCTTTTAAGTGGGGTTTGTACCGTATATGCCTTTTCGGTTGGAGTGGAGCTTATGAAGCGTATTTCGGCTTTCGTGGTTAACCTAACCATTAATTTGGAGCCTGTGTATGGTATAGTACTGGCCCTGCTTATTTATGGGGAAGATGAGCAAATGAGCACAGGTTTCTACTACGGTACCCTCGTGATTCTTGGAGCTGTTTTGACATATCCGGTCATTAGAAGAATGCAAAGACGCAGGCAGCTCAGCGTTGAAAGCAAGCCTAAAATGGGTGCTTAAAAGCGGTATATAATTCGCCTTCTTGAAGGCTTTGCACTTTGCCCTCTGCAACTTCGAAGCGAACAGGAATAGTGATATATGGCGATTTACCGGTGGTATATACCACAAAGTGGAGATGAGACCCTGAAGCCCAACCGGTAGCCCCTGCGAGAGCTATGGGCTGCCCTTCCAATACTGTATCTCCCAGTGCAACCAAAACACCTCTGTACTTCAGGTGCACGTAGTCTGCCAAGGTTCCATCATCATGCAGAAGGGTCACATAATTTGAGTAGTCGGCACATTCAGAACTTGGGCAGCCTCTTCGAGAGTCTTCTTTTATACGTACCACCACACCCGGTCTGGCTGCCGTTATGGTATCGCCTTCAGGCATCGTAAAGTCCAATGCATTAGAGCCGCGATGGGTTGTTGCTCCGTTATAGCCTTGGCTTAGACGGTAAGATTTGCCTTTGAGAAATGGCAACCGGTAGGTATGGTCATCGTTATGCACGGCCTTGGCGTTGCCTATGGCATAGTTGTAACTGAGTTGATAAGACCATGTCTGATTTTGTGGTTTGGTAATGGAGGTGAGTTTGAGGGCTCGTGTTTTTGGCGGAATTACGTAAAATTCCTCCATATCTTCGGGTAGTTTGGCGTTCACCACTCTCAACTGAAGCGATACTGAAATTGGGAAAAGCTCCTGGTTATCGGCTAGTATCGATACTTCGTTTTCACTGTCCTCTGCAAATATTCTTAGTTCCATATCTACGCTTTGAGCAAACGTCCAGTGTACACTAAGAAGTAAAAGGAAGGTCCAACGCATGGATGAAGAAACGAACTTTCTTACTACAGGTACATGGTTTGATAAAAGAATTTGTCTTTTAGGGCCCGAATTTCTTCCGGTTTAGAATTGAAAAGCCCGAAAATACTTGATCCTGAACCACTCATGGCCGCATATTGAGCCCCCGATTGATAGAGTGTGTCTTTGATTGTTTTGAGTTGAGGATGATCTTTAAAAATCGAATCTTCAAAGTCATTGACCAGCTCTGTCCGCCACCGTTCAAAGTTTTTGCTTAAAAGAAGGGGTTCAAGTTCTGTGGGGGCTGCTTTGGGACTCACCCCTGCATAAGCCTTTTGTGTAGCTATGTGAATGGCCGGATATACCAGCACCAGGTACATTCCACTTAAATCAAGAGCCAGGGGAGAAAGCTCTGTGCCGGTGCCCGTGGCCATTGCGGCTTGATTACCGATAAAAAAAGGGCAATCGGATCCTAGCTCTCCTGCATATTCTTCCAGTAAACTATCATCTAAGAACAGCTGAAAGTGTTGGTTCAGGGCTTTGAGCATAAAGGCAGCATCTGCCGAGCCTCCTCCCAAACCTGCTCCAATAGGAATGTGTTTATGCAGGTGAATATCGAGCTCCGGAAGCTGAAAATCCTTCTTTAACAGCTTGTAAGCTCTAAGCACTAAATTGTCCTTTCCATCTTGGGGAATGTGGCTTCCGCTGGCCTGAAAGCTTGTTTTCTTCTTAGCGGGTACAAACTCCAGGGCGTCTTTTAGTGGGATGGGGTAAAAAGAAGTATTGATGGCATGATAGCCGTTGCTGAGTTTCTCAGTGATTTGTAAACCAAGGTTAATTTTTGCGTTGGGAAAAACCAGCATGTTGTATAAAAGGGGGCTTAACAACTACTGTGCTCACCCTAATGGCCTGTGTAAAAAGAATTACTAAAGCCCCGATGATTGACACACGAGTTGCTAAGACCCCTGTTTGTATTATTTATCTTTCTTCAAATCTTCGATCAACCGATCTGTAATGCCCGAGGTAGAAAATCCTCCATCGTGCATTAGGTTTTGCATGGTTACCATTCGCGTAAAGTCTGAGAAATACATTACACAGTATTTGGCACAATCTTCAGCACTGGCATTGCCTAGTGGAGACATTTTGTCGGCATAATCATAGAATACATCAAAACCTCCAACACCGGTGCCGGCAGTGGTCATGGTTGGCGATTGAGAAATGGTATTTACACGTACTTTTTTAAGTCGGGCAAATCGTTCTCCATAGCTTCTGGCGATAGACTCAAGCATGGCTTTGGCGTGGGCCATATCGGAGTAGTCAGGGAAGGTTCTCTGCGCTGCAATGTATGAGAGTGCCATTATAGATCCCCACTCATTCATGGCGTCTAACTTCTCGGCTGTTTGCATTACTTTATGGAAGGAGATAGCCGAAACATCGAGTGTTTTCATTAGCCAGTCGTAGTTTAGGTCGCCATAGTCTTTGCCTTTTCTCACATTGGGGCTCATGCCAATGGAGTGCAGAACAAAATCTATTTTTCCGCCTAAAACCTCCATAGACTTGGTAAACAAGTTTTCCAAATCTTCTACAGAAGTAGCATCGGCCGGAATAATTTCGGCATTACACTCTTCAGCCAGTTTATTAATTGTTCCCATTCGCAGAGCAATTGGGGCGTTGGTCAATGTAAAAGAAGCACCTTCGGCATGGGCAACTTGCGCCACTTTCCAGGCGATAGAGCGCTCATCTAGCGCACCGAAAATGATTCCTCTTTTTCCTTTAAGTAGGTTATGTGACATGATATTCGATCGTTTTGCGTGTCAAAAATAGGGAATTGGATTTAAAATGGAGAGTTTGCAGAATCACATTTAGCTCAGAATTCAATATAGGCCCTGAGTGCCAGTACAACGGGGTTTTTCATAGGTCTGCGAATTTCGTTCATGCCTATGTAGTGGAAGTAGGGCTGAAGACTGAGCCAGTCGTCAACTTCTTGCTTAAAGTTAATTTCAAGCACTGTTTCGGAGGCCAGCCCATCGGCCAAATTTCCATATTCTGTATTTACTTTGGCATGAGCAACAGCCATTCCCAGAGCATTGGGTCGACTGGAGTTTATGAGATTGTCTATTTTCATTCCCAACCCCAGGTAATAGTCGAGCAAACTTGCCTTTTGTTTAACCGTGAGGTTGTATTGTGCAAAAAGGCTGAGCTTCTTCTTTTCTTGCCATTGCAAGAGCATAAGATCACTCACCAGGTAAAGTCCGGAAAGCCCGTCCGTGGTTGTGTTTGCACCGGGAGTATAATCAGTAAAGGTACCTGAATGATAGTAAAACCCCACTTTCTGTACTAACCGGTTTTTGAACAGTTGGAACCGCGGCTCCAGAACGTAAATGAGTCCCTCTTTTTCATTCAGGGCCCAGTTAATGCCCAGGTAGTTGTTTCGGGGCATGGCAAACTGACCATCGAATATACCGGCTTTAATCCTCACCAACTCGGTAATGGGTATCTGAGTGGTAAGTGAAAAACCGGTTACCGGGTAGGTGGGGGCGGGTACGTTCATAGCGGCTACAGCATCTATGCCAAAAGAGCTATGCGTAAAGAGCAATCCGTTGCGGCTAACGAGAAAATCGGTGTTGATATCCACCTGCCCCAGTTTCACCCAAAAATCACCTTGTTTGTATTGATAATAGACCTCAAAGAAGCCGTAATTGAAACCGGCTTCAAGGTTCGAGAATGTTTGCAAGTCGCCAACAATGTTGGCTGAGGGTTCTCCACCGTGAGTAAGTGCCAGGCTAAGGTTCAGGCTATGGCCTTTTGGAAAATTGAGTTGACTGGTGTTGAGCAGCCAACCAATAAAGTGAATATCTTTCCCTGAATTGGACGATGTGTAAGCCAGTATTTCGGTGAGATAGGCCGTATGATTTTCGTAAGAAATTCTTTGGTCTTGGGCTGCCAGGTTACAAACGAACAGCAGGCACAGAACAGCGTATACAGCGCATCTCCTCATAACTTCCAAAATACTAAAGGAGAGGCTAAAAGTAGTGACCTCGATTGAAATCAGAATTGATCTAAATAAACGTTAATGACTGTCTGATTTTGAGAGAGGTGTGGAAACGCCTCAACCCATGTTCATTAGTTCGCGGGCCGAGTCCAGGGCTTTGGCCGATGCTCCTTTGCCTCCAATCATTTCGGCAATTTCCTTCAGGCGATCGGCTTCGTTGAGGAGTTTAATCTGGCTGTTGGTAGTGGTTTCAGACTCATCTTTATACACAAAGTAGTGAGCTGCACCTTTAGCGGCAATTTGTGGCAAGTGGGTAATGGTAATTACCTGATGGTTTTGTGCCATTCGTTCCATCATTTGCGCCATTTTTATAGCAATTTCTCCGGAAATGCCCGTATCTATCTCATCGAATACGATTGTAGGTAAGGCGGTTTTGTCGGCCAGAATGTACTTTATGGCAAACATAAGTCGCGAAAATTCTCCACCGGAAGCCGCTTGTTTTAACGGGCTGGGAGAGATGCCTTTATTGGCCGAAAAGAGAATATCAATTAGGTCTGAACCCGATGGGCTCAATGCGATTTCCTCATGTTTTACCTGAAGGGTGGCACTGGGCATCCCCAGGTCGCTCAGTAGTTCTTTTACCGATTGCTCTAGCTGAACGAATACGGCTTTTCGCGAATCTGAGAGTGCTTTGGCTTGTTGTTGGGCGGCCGCAAGAGCTCTGCTTTCGGCTTTGGCTGCCTCTTCTATGGCTTCATCGAGATTGCCCAGCCGCATTACTTTTTGCCCGAGTTCTTCATAAATATCTAATAGTTCTTCAATAGAGCCTACCTGATGTTTTTGTTGCAGCTTGTAAATGAGGCTCAACCGCTCCTGACATTCTTGCATACGTTGCGGGTCTACCTCTACCCGAGCCTCCTCATTTTCAAGTTCGCTCACAATATCTTTCAGCTCAATTTGCAGACTTTCAATACGCTCTCTTAATTGTTCATAGGCTTTGCCATAAGCGCTAATTGAACTCAGGGAACCTTTTAATTCCTGAATTAGCGAAAGGGCATTGAATTCGGACTGATCGGTGAGCATTAAGGCTTCGTTGAGCTTTGTTTTAATTTCTTCGGCATGTTCCAGCCGGGAAAGCTCTTGTTCCAATTCGTCTTGCTCATTTGGAGACAAGGCGGCTTTGTCGAGTTCTTCAAACAAAAACTGATAATAGTCGGCCTCTTTGCTCATTTGGTTACCTTCTTCAACAAGCTCACGGTGTATTTTCTGTTTCTCTTTGTAGAGGTTATAAGCTTGTTTGTAGGCTTGCTTGAGCGGTTCATTATTGGCTACAATATCAATTACCTGCAATTGGTATGTGCTATTGCCAAGAGCCAGGGTTTCATGCTGAGAGTGCACGTCCATTAGACGTACGCCCAGGGCCTTAAGCACTTCTAAGGTAGTGGGTGAGTCATTTATAAAAGCTCGTGATTTGCCATTGGCGTTTACTTCTCGCCTTACAATGCACTCCTCGTCATAGTCAAGGTCGTGAGCTTCGAACAGGTCTTGAAGCGCGTAGGCTTTTATGTCGAATATGGCTTCAATAATGCACTTCTTGCGCTCATCGAACACTACACTCGACTCGGCTCTTTTACCTAACAGGAGTCCGAGGGCACCCAGCATAATAGATTTTCCGGCCCCAGTTTCGCCCGTAATAATATTGAGCGAGCCCACCGGACGAATTTGCAGTTGCTTAATGAGAGCGTAGTTTTCTATGGAGAGGCTTTTCAGCATGAAGCAAAAGTATCAATTCAGCCTACTCTAAACAACATCATTTTTTACCGGATGGAGCAATTTTAAGAAGGGAGAGAGTGCAAGTGCCGAGGGGCTAAACTCAGTTTTGAACAATCTTTTGGTACTTTGACCTGCGGGTTGGGTCTAGCTTAAGTAATTCGTTGTATACCTGCCTGCGAAGAGACATTTCACCCTGTGAAAAAATATTTACCAATTCGTCATTTTTTGCATCGAGAAAGGCAATAATGAGGATGGCATTGGGTTGAATAGCATTTACTTTTTGAATCTCTACCAGCGATTCATAAATATTTTTACGAGCTTCTTCGGGGGTGTCTTGAAAAATATCAAGTCCGTTGAGGTGGTAATCGTATAGGGCTTGTCTAACCGGTTGAAACTGACCGTTGCTAAAGAGGTTTTCTACCAGCCAATATCTGTTTCTTCGGCTTTGAAACTGCCCCCAGCCAACGGCTCCCGAGTTTTGTGCATTGTTCACTATGGTTAGGGCTCTTTCATAGTGCGATGTACCTCCAAGCGGACTAAAAGAGTCGTAGTCTACGCCTAGTGCGATATAAGCATAGTAGGCCAGAAGGGAGGTGATGTTGTTGGTAAAGCTGTTTTCATTGAATTGCAACGGCTGCGATTGTGTAAATTGAAATTCCCAGTCGCGGTCGGCAAAGTTGAGCAACAATGTTTCATAGGTGCTACCATACACGGGGCGCACCACCTGAATTTGAGCGTTGGCTGTAAATCTGCCAATGCTGGGCTGATCTTGAATGGTGAGAATTAGGTTGCCTTTTATTTTTTCATTGTTTCTGAACTGATCATCGGTCCATTTCGTGTCATTCAAAAACCGTTCGAAAGCGGTTTTCATTTCTTCAAAGATGCCACGCTCAGTGGTTTGAACAACATCGGCATTAATACTTACTGTAAAGTTGAGTTCCTGAGCACAGAGTGGTGCCAGGCCAGTGAGTAACAGAAGTAGTGAAAGGCTAAATTTTTTCAACGATGTTTTTGATAATGTCTTTGGCAACCTCGGTTTTAGACTTTAACTCAAAATGTTGAATATTATTGGCTTTGTCAATGAGGGTAATCTTATTGGTATCGTGTCCGAAGCCTGCACCTGTGTCTTGCAACGAGTTAAGTACGATCAGGTCGAAGTTTTTACTTTTTATTTTTCCCTTGGCGTGTTCTATCTCGTTGTTGGTTTCCAGAGCAAAACCCACATTGAATTGTTCTTCTCTTTTTTTAGATCCGAGTGTTTTGGCAATGTCTATGGTCTTGCTCAGTTTGATTTCAAAGGTATCATTTTCCTTCTTTATCTTATGGTTGGCCACCTGAGCAGGGGCATAGTCGGCCACGGCTGCCGCAAATATATTGATGTGCGATGTGGCATAGTGTTCTTCACAGGCCTCATACATTTCTTTTCCACTTCTTACATTGATTCTATTCACCAGGGGATGTTCAATGACTAAGTGAGTTGGGCCCGCCACCAAGGTGACATGCGCACCCATTTGAGCTGCTTCCTGAGCCAGTGCAAAGCCCATTTTACCCGAAGAGTAGTTGCCAATGAACCGTACCGGATCTATGGCTTCATAGGTTGGCCCTGCTGTAATGAGTACCTTCTTGCCTTTTAGAGGGGCGTTTCTGCCAAAAAAATCAGAGAGACTTTCTGTCAACTCTTCCGGTTCGGCCATTCGTCCCTGGCCAACAAGACCACTGGCTAGTTCTCCGTGCCGTGCTTCTATGAGTGTATGGCCAAATTGCTGAAGTCGTTGAATGTTGGTCTGCACCGCAGGGTTCTGATACATGTCTAAGTCCATGGCCGGGGCAAAAAGCACCGGACAACGGGCGGAGAGGTAGGTGGCCAGTAACAGGTTATCGCAAAGGCCATTAGCCATTTTGGCTATAGTATTAGCACTGGCCGGGGCTATAATGAATGCATCGGCCCACAGCCCCAGGTCTACGTGGTTGTTCCACTCACCTTCCTGGCCTTGAGTAAAATCAGAAAGCACCGGGTTTTTAGATAGGGTAGAAAGGGTTAGTGGAGAAATGAATGATTTGGCAGCTTCGGTCATTAAAACCTTCACTTCCGCTCCTTCTTTTACCAATAACCTAACGAAAATAGCAGCCTTGTAGGCTGCTATGCTGCCGGTTACCCCGACTATTATTTTCTTACCCTTCAACATGAAGATTATTTATCTTCTGCTGCAGCCTCTTCGGCTTCTTTGAATCTGAAGTAGATTTCACCATTCAAAAACTCTTCAATGGCCATAGCTGTAGGCTTTGGCATTCTTTCGTAGAATTTAGAAATCTCAATTTGCTCTCTGTTTTCGAAGATTTCTTCCAGGTTATCCACAGTAGAAGCGAATTCGGCCAGCTTGCCGTTGAGCTCCTCCTTCATGTTGCTGGCAATTTGCTTAGCTCTTTTTGAGATAATAGCTACTGACTCATAAATGTTGCCGGTTTGAGCGGCTATTTGGTCAGTATCTCTGGTAATGATTGATGGACTTGCTGCCATATTAATCGGTTTTCAGTTTATTTAATTCTTTTATCGATTGTTCGTAATAGTCTTTTACCCGATTGGTATACTGGCTTTCAGGATACTTTTCGGTAAATTCTCTGTAAAGTTCGATCGTTTTGTCGAACCGCTCTTTCCTCTTGGTTGTAATGCTGTTGTCGGCCAGCTTAAAACTGGTTTCAACACTCAGATACAGCAACTCCTCGTTGTACTTGGAGTCGGGAAAATCTTCTTTAAAAGCCTCAAAAGTAACGAGGGCTGCCTCTAAATAGTTTCTGTAAGAAAGCCCTGTTGTGAGTTTGTAGTATAGTTTGGCTGTTTGGTAGGCTTTGGTTTCAAACCGTACCTGAAGCTCATCTATTATTCGGTTGGCTTCCTGATAGCGCTGAGAGGCGGGGTAGCGGTTCAGGAAGTTTTGCATGGCTATTACGGCCTGTTCAGAACTGTTTTGGTCTAGTTCCGCATCGGGAGAGTCAAGATAAAGCGAATAGGCTTCCATGTATTGTGCCTCTTCTGCCAATGGGCTTCGGCCAAATGTCTGGTAAAATTCTTTGAACTGATAGGCGGCCAACTGGTATAGGCCCATATAGTATTCGCTGTAGGCCCAGTAGTATCTAATTTTTTCCGCTTGTTCAGAACCTCTGTAATAGGGATATATGCGTTCAAAGAGCAATTTGGCTCTATCGTATTTGCCTCTTTCGTAATAGGCTATGGCTCCGTTATACAGCTCGTTGTAATCGTTGGAGCGCTCCAGTTTGCCCAATGTGGTGGTGCAACTTGAGTATAAACTCACAATGGCTAGTAAAACGAAAAAGAAAGGGGCTTTTTTCATGAGCCTGCAAAATTATCAGTTTGATTAGACTTTTCCAATTTGTTCAAATGGCTTAAGAGCAATTAATGCTATGACGTACAGTAGTTTTAAGCCATGGTGCTTCATTTTGAAACGAAGCTCTTGCGTTAAGTATGCTTAGCACAAACGAAGGTAAGAGGTTCATTAATTTTATGTGACTGAGGCTAGAAAGATTAACCATTTTTAACCCGGCTAGCGGTCATATCGTAAATGCCTCGCCACTTGTTCAAGAGTGGGTTTTTCATCGCCAAGCCAATTGAAGCCTCGCAAGCGTCTGTCTAACCGGCTAATCTCAAATTCGGGCTTCACCTGGCCGTCTACCTGTTCATAATTACGGATTTCTGTTATGGTATTTTGGCTAAAATAAAGAGCCATATTGGAGCACTTCATGCTGTTCATAGATACAGCCCCCGAGGTTTCTTTTAGGTAATAAATACTTTCACCGTTTCCGTTTACGTGGGTCTTACTAATGAGCCCCTCATTAAAGTAGACCTCCATATCGCGGCCTTTTACCTGATTGTAGTTTCCCAAAGTATCTTTGGAAATCACAAACGAATTGAGTCTGAGGTTCATTTTGTCGATTTTATTGTTTCGAACCTCAATGTTAATGGAGTCTGCTTTTATCTGGCTGTTCTCTACCCAAATAACCGGATCGGTGTACATGTAAATCACCGAGTCGGCAAAATTATAGCTTACCGAGTCGGCCATGCCTTGCATATTCGATTTGAACATTTTTACCTGATGGTATGCTGTGAGGTACTTGTTGTTCTCATCAGATTGGTCGGAGAACAACGTGTCTGCACTAATAAACAGAGAGTCGCCTTCCATCATTTTTCGCAAATAGGCCTGGTCGTAGACCAGCGAAGTCTTTTTCAATTTATTGTAGAAGCCCTTCTCACCATATATGGTCAGTGAGTCGGGTTTAGAGATAAGCTTGATGTTTCTGCTGGCGTTGTATAACTGCTTTTGGTCGTCTGTAATGAGCGTGTCTGCTTCAATAAAATAGTCCGGGCCATTAATGTTGCCTCGGTAAACTTCGGCATACTGCAACTGACGGTTATAAATAAGCCCATGGTTGGTTCTAAGTGTGTCAGCGTCAGAGGTAATGCCTATGGTTTTTCCCTTGGTTTTGGCCAGAGAGGTGTTAGTGTTATAGTAAAGCGTATCGGCAGCCAGATCGAAATCAGGGTTGGTCATGGTTACCTTCTGAAAGAATTCGGCTTGTTTGGTTTGGGTATGATAATACCCCCATTGCGACTGCAGCTCATTTTGAGAGTCGATGAGGCGTCCGCCATTAAAGTAGTTTCCGGTTTTAGTAGTGCGGTTGTAATCCAGAAAATCAGTGTAGAGGGTTACGCTATCGTCTTTCATTACCACATTGTTGCGGAGTTTGGCCCTTCGCGTATTACCATCGTACTCCATGTAGTCGCTCTCGATGTGAAGTGGGTCTACCGTATCTATAATTCTTACTCTGCCAAAAGCTCTGGCCGAATTGGTTTCTTTATTCAGATAGGCCGAGTCGCAGTAAATGTTGGTGTTGCCTTGTACCAGCCAAACATCGTTTTTGAGTCGCTGCACACTTTCTTTGCCAATATTAACTTTTGCTAAAAAGCCTGCTCGTTTGAGCTTTACCTCGGTTTGGCTCATTAATGGGCTGCACAAGGCTAGTATAATTAGGTAAAATGTGAGTCTTCTCATTCGTACGGGGGGCAAAATTAGCGATTTGTGCTATTTTTGGGTCATGTATGATCGCTTTTTACAGTTTATCAAAAAGCATGCCTTGATAGACCCGGGCGATCGCATTCTGGTAGGAGTGAGTGGAGGGGTAGATTCAATGACTCTACTTCATTTGCTCAAAAAGTCAGGATACCCTTTGGTGGTAGCTCATTGCAATTTTCAATTGAGGGGCGAAGAGGCAAATAGGGATGAAGACCTGGTAAGAAATTATTGTCGCAAAGAGGCCATCACTTTTGAGGTACAACGCTTCCAAACCAAGGCCTATTCCCAACAAAAGGGTATTTCTACCCAAATGGCTGCCCGTGAGTTGCGTTATGAGTGGTTCAAAATGCTTCGGATAACTCACAATTGCCAGAAAGTGGCTATAGCTCATCATTTAGATGACTCCATAGAAACATTCTTTTTGAATTTGGCCAGAGGAACTTCGTTGAAAGGACTGAGGGGAATTGCGCCATGCAACCGGGAGGTAATACGCCCCTTGTTGGAGTTCACCAAAGAAGAATTGATAGAATTTGCCACAGCAACGGGAATAGAGTGGCGCGAAGATGCCAGTAATGCGGAGTCGTATTACAAAAGAAATCTTATCAGGCATCAGCTCATTCCTATTATGCACCAGCTCAATCCGGATTTTACAGGGGTAATGGCTCAAAACCTGCAAAAACTATCCGCTCGTTATTATACTTCTGAAAGGCTGTATGATGGTTGGAGGTCGGAGTTTATAAAAACCGGTACGAATGGTTTTCATTTGTCCAAAAAGGCTGTGCTAAGTGTATGTCAGAGCGCGTATGATCTATATGAGCTACTTAGAGACTTCAGTTTTAACTATGCTACTTGCCAACAGTTGTTCGATTGCTTGCAAGAAAATACAGAAGTTGGGAAAGTATTCCTCTCGGCAAGTCATAGGCTTGTTATAGATAGAGAGGATCTTTTAATAGTCAACGACAGCAATGCAGAGGTGCTACCACAGGTGGTTATGGAAAACACCGGTAGCTTTAAGGTAAATGGGGTTGGCTACACCATTCGGTTATGCTCTGCAGGTCAGGTTGCGGTAGATAAAGCGTCTGAAAATGCCATGCTCGACTTCGAAAGACTCCGTTTTCCCTTGCATTTGAGACCCTGGAAAATGGGCGATTCGTTTGCTCCTCTGGGCATGAAGGGCAAGCGCAAACTGGTCAGCGACTTTTTAATCGATGCCAAGGTGCCTTTATCAGAAAAAGGGAAGGTGATGGTTTTAGAGTCTAAAGGAGAAATTGCCTGGCTAGTTGGTTTCAGAATTTCAGAGCACTTCAAATTGTCTACTCAAACCACTAGCATTTGGTATGCCCGGAAAGAGAGCGCAAGCCATTGATAAAATAATGTGCTAAACATTTGTGCCTGAATTTTATTTAGAATTAAGGCTGCTTAACTTTGCCGCGTTTGTAAAAATAAACCCTTAAACCCATGAAAGTAACTGTAGTAGGTGCCGGAGCAGTAGGTGCCAGTTGTGCAGAGTATATTGCTATCAAAGACTTTGCTTCAGAAGTAGTTCTAATTGATATTAAAGAAGGTTTTGCCGAAGGTAAAGC
>NZ_DDDQ01000015.1:0-4404 GCF_002336325.1 Roseivirga sp. UBA1976
GCAATGACGTCCTAAGAGGGGATATTTTACTACTTACTTACATCGAACTCAGGTTAAATAGGTAACCCTATTTTTTTTAGAGTTGTTGGGCCACAAACCGGTAGCCGGCAACTCATTCATTTTTAGTCTATAAGTTGCCCTCCGCAGCCACCTCACAGCTTATATAACACCCGCTTAACCCCTGTGCTTTACCACCCACCACAGAAAAAATCCGATTCATTTCTTATATTCATTTCACAAACCTCTTACGAGAGTCAAGTGTTTTTGAGTGTTTCGAACCGTATCCCTTAGATACTCAACCTATTAGCATCGGTTCGTTTGTGTGATTAGTCAAAATATTGGTTGTAGCCTTTGGAAAGTCCTAATGGCTATGGTTTAAGAAGGTTGCGGTAGCAATCTAAGTTTAGATTTTTCAAAGGGAAGGCATGGAAAGTAACAAGAACAAACTCACCAAGGGAATCATATACAGCACTGTCATTATCAGTGCTTTGCCCTATTTATTCATGTTGGCAGGAGCAGATTTTGGCTGGCAACGCACACCTCTAAATGCCGATGAGTTCGGTAGAATGTCTGGGGCTGAACAGCTCGATTCCGTGGTCTCTTCTCTAATTGGGGCTTTTCTTCACTTAATTCTGGAATGGTCTGCCGTAGTAATAGCCATGGCTACAGCCATACTGGCCTTTGTACAATACCGTATTACGGGAAATTCGGCCACAGCCATTATTGGCATTGCCCTGCTTTGTGCAGGTTTTATGGATGCCTTTCATGCCCTATCAGCCTCCAAAATCATCCATTCCGTAGCCGATAATTCCAACTTTATCCCCTTTAGCTGGGCACTCTCTCGAGTATTCAAAGCTCTCATTCTCTTTGCGGGAGTTGGCATATTCCTTCTGGGACTGGACAAGCAGAAAAGTAAGAGAACAAAAGACAGCTTTGTGCTTTCTACCAGCCTTATTTTTCTGGCGGTATCATACCTGCTCATTCGCATTTGTGCAGTAAGCACCAACCTTCCGGAAACTCAATTTCCCGATCAGCTTATTACCAGGCCTTACGATGTTTTTCCTCTGGCCCTGTTTGTGGTACTGGCCGCTTGGGCAATACCTAAATTTCGAAAAAAAGAGAAAAGTATTTTTAGCCACGCGCTACTCTGGAGTATGGTGCCGGCCATAGCCACCCAGTTGCACATGGCTTTTGGTTCGTCCGAACTGTTCGATGCCCACTTTAATGCGGGCCACTTCTTGAAGACCGTTTCCTACATAGTACCGTTTATCGGGATAACCATAGACTACTTTACCACCTACAAGGAGCAGCGCCTGCAATTGTTGGAAATAAAGAAGGCACACCACTCTCTTGAAAATAAAAACCGTGAGCTTAGCCAAATAGCCTACGTGACCTCTCACGATTTGCAGGAGCCTTTGCGCACACTTATGAGCATGTGCGACATTTTCGATCAGCAATACCGCGATAAGCTCGACCCGGAAGCACAGCAGCTACTCAAATACATTATGCAATCCAGCCAGCGCATGAGTGCTCTGGTTCGCGACCTTATGGTGTATAACTATATAGGCAAGGACAAAGACCTGAGCATGGTAGATTGTAACCTGCTGCTGAAGTCTATTCAGGAAGATCTGGACTCCAAAATAAAGGAGCATAAGGCATCTATTACGGTAACCGAACTACCTAAAGTACAAGCTCATGAAACCGAATTGAGACTTCTTTTCCAGAACTTAATCAGCAATGCCATTAAGTTTAGAAAGAAAGACCAAAAGCCCGAAATATTAATCAGCTATCAGGAAAAGCGAGGCAAATGGCTGTTTTCCGTAGCCGACAATGGCATTGGTATTGCCGAAAAACATCAGGAAAAAATATTCAGAATATTTCAGAGGCTTCATAATAAAAAAGAATATGAAGGCACAGGAGTTGGCCTGGCCCACTGCAAAAAAATAATCGACCAGCATGGAGGCGAGATTTGGGTTGAATCCGCAGAAAATGCCGGGAGTACCTTTCACTTTACTATACCAAAATAAGACTGTATGAAACTAGACTGTATCATGTTGATTGATGATGATGAAGCCACCAACTTTGTGCACAAAATGGTTATTAGCCAGATAGATTGTGCAAAAGAGGTGGTAGAGGCTCACAATGGTCAGGAAGCCATTGATTACCTCAAGGAGAGGGCCGGAAAGCAACCGCAACCGGAACTTATCTTTCTGGACATCAACATGCCGGTAATGGACGGATGGGAATTTTTAGAGGAATATGAAAAGCTAGATGAAGACCAGAAAGGCGGAATGGTTGTGGTCATGCTCACCACCTCGCTCAACCCGCACGACCGGGAGATGGCTACTAAAATGGGAGTTATTCATGATTTCATGAACAAACCACTAACCAAGGGAATGCTTGCTGAACTAATAGACAGGCACTTCGGCAACTCAGCACAATAAGTACCGAGTACCAAGGCTTCTTCAGCCGGTAATTCTGTGGAGTTATCGGCTGAAGGTCGTTATTTTTTGTTAGATCAGTTCTTTAACCTTTTCCGGAGGGCGGCCAATAATCGCTTTGTTGCCTTTAACCACAATTGGCCGCTCTATCAGCTTAGGGTGCATTACCATGGCCTTTATCCACTCCTCATCAGAGAGCAATTTCCCTTTAAACTCCTCTTTATAAATGGCCTCACCTTTGCGCACCAATTCTTCGGGCGAAATGCCCAAAAGCTTAACTAAATCAGTAAGCTCTTCTTCAGAAGGTACTGTTTTTAAGTATTCCACCACCTCTACCATTTCGCCACTTTCTTCAATGATTTTTAGCGTTTCTCTACTTTTTGTACATCTTGGGTTGTGGAAAATTTTTAACATGACTTTTCTGGTTTAATATTGGCGTTCAATGGCCTAAAACTAAAGATTATTGATGGAGCAAATCAAGTTAAATGATGAAGTAAGTCTTTCAAAGTTTGT
The DNA here is from genome assembly GCF_002336325.1 of Roseivirga sp. UBA1976. Taxonomy (NCBI): domain Bacteria; kingdom Pseudomonadati; phylum Bacteroidota; class Cytophagia; order Cytophagales; family Roseivirgaceae; genus Roseivirga; species Roseivirga sp. UBA1976. The sequence goes on from NZ_DDDQ01000015.1 coordinate 2,955, forward strand.
TCATGGTGTCTGGCGGCTTGCCGAATGGAACTACACCAATGAACAAATACAGCAGTTGGTTGAAGGTTGCCTTGAATTGGGCATCGACACCTTCGACCATGCCGATATTTATGGCGACTATGGCTGCGAAAAGCTTTTTGGCGATGCTTTGAAAAACCGAAATGACCTAAAGGAAAAAATAAAAATAGTAACCAAGTGCGGCATAAAGCTTCTCTCTGCGCAGCGACCCGAACATTACATCAAACATTACGACACCAGCTTTGAGCACATTGTAGGGTCTGCAGAAAACTCACTGCGTCAGTTAGGTGTAGAAGCCATAGACCTACTGCTTATTCACAGACCCGATCCCTTCATAAATCCGCAAGAAGTAGCTAAAGCTTTTGACAAACTAAAGACCGAAGGCAAGGTAAAAGCTTTTGGGGTAAGCAACTTTCTGCCACAGCAATTCAAAGCCCTGCAAGCGGCCTTAGACTTTCCTTTAGTTACCAATCAGATAGAAATTTCGTGCGTTTCGCTGCATGAATTCGACAACGGCACCATCGATTTCTGCCAGGAAATTGGACTGCACCCAATGGCCTGGTCGCCTCTTGGGGGTGGCAGTATCTTTAATGCTCAAACACACCGAATGCTCACGTTAAAAAACGTATTGCATAAAATTAGCGATCGGCACGACACTACCATTGACCGTATCATGTTTGCCTGGTTGCTGGCTCATCCGGTAGGTATATTACCGGTAATTGGCTCGGGCAATCTCGATAGAATAAAGGCTGCTACAGACGCACAACACATAAAACTAAGCCGACAAGAATGGTTTGAAATTTGGGTAGCCTCGCGGGGAGAAAATGTACCCTAACCAGGGCTTCGTCAATCTACTTTTACACTTTAAGTAACCTACACATGAACAACGAACAGCTGAGCTACCCTATTGGCCGATTTAGCCCACCCACCAGAATTGATACGGCTATCATAAACACCTGGATAGCCACCATTGAGGAGGCTCCTCAAAGGTATGAGCAGGCGGTGGCCGGTATGACAGACACTCAACTCGACACACCCTACCGTGCGGATGGCTGGACGGTACGCCAGGTTGTACACCATGTGGCCGACAGCCATATGAATTCGTACATCCGGTTTCACTGGGCCCTCACCGAACCGAACCCTACCATTAAGGCCTATGACGAAAAAAGCTGGGCTGCACTCAGCTATCAGGAAAAGGTGCCGGTAAGTGTCTCGCTGCAACTGCTGGAAAACCTGCACAAACGGTGGGCTATATTGCTGCGAGCTTTGAGCCCTGAAGAGTTAGAAAAAACCTTTGTTCATCCGGAAACAGGAAAAATCAATGTATTAAAGGAAGTTATAGGCCTCTACGCCTGGCATAGCGAACATCACCTGCATCACTAGATTTTCGAACAATAAATGACAACCAAAAATAGTACAAATCAAAAAGATC
>NZ_DDDQ01000072.1:0-2661 GCF_002336325.1 Roseivirga sp. UBA1976
GTACATCGAACTCAGGTTAATTTACCTCGTCAACCCTATCATCAATCCCCTCACAATTTTCCCGTTCGTATGAATGTACTTCGCAAGCTATTTTTTCAGCTTTATGGTTGTTTCACCGGGTTGTTGGAGAATTTAAAATTCTTGGCCGATTGCGGCTCAGGTAGTCCGGGTTTACAGTCTGAGTTAGGAACGAGCCTTCCGGATTGCACTTCAAGCTCTAATACGCCCGCCCAAACATCCAGGTCATAGTCTGCAGAGTCATCAGCTGCTTCAACTTCCCTGACCTTTGCAGAAGCATCTTCAATATCTATGGCTATAACTAGCGTACCATCGAGTTCTTTCTGATTAGGTATTCTTGCTTCGTTCCATCGGCCCGGAATAATGTTTTCCGTAATGATTTCCAAGGCCTCCATCTTTTCGGCATCTTCTTCAATCAACCTGGCCTTTCCAAAAACATTCACCGATCGATAATTTACCGAATGGTGAAAGACCGATCTGGCCAGCACAATGCCGTCCAGATGAGTAACATTGAGGCTTACTTTTTCTTGGTTTAATAAAGAGAGCATCATGCGGTTTTTAAGCGAACCGTGGATAAGTATAGTATTTCCTTTTCGCCCATAAGCGGTTGGAATTACTATAGCAGTTTCCTCAAACACATAGGGGATCTGACAAATGAAATGAGAATCTAAGATGTTGTAAATGAGTTCTTTGTTGTACTGGGCTCGTTTCGATCCTCGAACCACTTTGTTCAAAGGGTTTTTATTGAATTCTGACATGACCTGAGTTTTGTTCGGCTAAATGTCTACATTTATCGGACTACTTATGTAATCCGGTTTTTAATATATGAGTAGTCCGGCTATGGTGGCACTTCCTCATTTAATCAATATCGATCGGGACACTGAGTTACCAGTCTACCTCCAGATTAGTAATGGACTTATTCAACAGATTAAGGCTGGTGTATTGCGCCCCGGTAGCAGGTTGCCGGGAACCAGAGCTATGGCCCAGAGTTTTGCAGTACACCGCAAAACGGTGGTAGCTGCCTATGAAGAGCTATTTAGCCAGGGGTGGATTGATGTACGGCCATCACAGGGTACTTTTGTGAGCGAAAGTTTACCGAACGTACTGCCCAATAAACTAAGTGAAGTTTCGGAAGGAAGAAGTATAAAAAATTCCGGTTTTACTTTCTATACAAAAGCCCATTTGAAAAGGGTTTTGCCTGATATTCCTCAGGGGCTGACTCTGGATGAAGGTATTCCCGATGTGCGAATTGCCCCGGTCAATGATATCATTAAACATTATAGAAGCTTTGTTGCCCGGTCGTATAACAGCCGTCATTTAAGCTACGGCTCTGTGTATGGCGATGCTTTATTGCGCGAAACACTGGCCGGTTTTCTTCAGGAAACCAGAGGGATGGCCGTGGAAAAGGACAACATAATGATTGTGAGAGGTAGCCAAATGGGGACTTATCTGGCCTCACAGCTACTTTTTAAAAACAAAGAACTGGCCGTGGTAGGCGAGACCAACTACATTGCAGCCAACCTTACCATGCTGGAAGCAGGAGCGAAGGTCAAAACAGTTCCTGTAGATCATAAGGGAATTTGTACCTCTGAGCTTCGAAAACTCTGTGGGCAGGAAAAAGTAACTGCCGTGTACGTAACCTCACATCACCATCACCCCACTACTGTAACCCTTAGTGTGGAAAGGAGAATAGAGCTCCTCCAATTGGCTGAAGAATATGGTTTTGCCATTTTGGAAGATGACTACGATTATGATTTTCACTATCGAAATGCCCCTTTGCTTCCCCTGGCCAGTGCCGATCGTTCGGGGCAGGTAATTTACATGGGTGCCATTTGCAAAATTGTGGCACCGGCTTACCGTGTTGGTTACTTGGTGGCTCCCAAAGATTTTATCGATGAAGTAGCACACCTCAGAAGAATTATTGATAGGCAAGGTGATGCTATTTTAGAAAGATCCATAGCGCTTATGATTCGTCAGGGCGACTACCAAAGGCATACCAAAAAGGCTCTGAAAATCTACAGGGATCGCAGAGATCACTTTTGCCAATTGCTGAAAACTGAGTTGAGTGAATTTGTGCGCTTCAAAGTACCGGAGGGAGGACTTGCCGTGTGGGTTGAACTTCGGGAGGACATGAGCTGGATAGACATTGCGGAAGCCTGCAGGCAGAAAGGGTTAAACATTCCTGATTATCAAACTTATAACTTCAATCATACGGCTAATAATGGAATACGAATGGGTTTTGCTTCCATCAATTTCCAAGAGCAAACTCAAATAGTTTCAGTGTTGAAGGAGGTGATGAATCACCTCTAATCCCTCTTTGTAAGGAGGAGAATTCGGTATGATCCGGTTTTTTTATCCCGATCGAAGCCGAGGGATTAGCCAAAGATTCTAGTTGTGCAGATCCTTCGACAAGCTCAGGATGGAGAAAATAATGCAGTTTCGGATAGCATGGATGTCTTCTAACTCTCAATAGTAATCAGAAGAGGTGTCTGCTGGGCGGAGGTGAATTAACTAATATTCTATTTTAACCTGAGTTCGATGTAAGGAAGTAGTAAAATATCCCCCTTAGGACGTCATTGCGGAATTTTCCTCTGAAAACTTTACATACGCAAAGGAAAATATCCGCAATCTCATTTAGGCTCT
>NZ_DDDQ01000174.1:0-23060 GCF_002336325.1 Roseivirga sp. UBA1976
GTATTCGTTGGTCATTAACCAGGTGGTCTACACCAGCCCCCAGTGAACTGACCCACTTTAGGTTAGGTAGTTTTTGCACCACTCCTTCATCTAAAGGTTTCCATACAAACAGACCTGAGACCCGACTTAAATCGGCCTCAGTAGGCCACAAGTGCACTTGGTTTATATAAGTAGATTGAGAAAGGCCTTCTACCCAAGGCTTAGGATCCCATACCTTAATGGAAAGTAGTACGTCTATTTTCTGCTGATCCATGGATTGTCTTTTATATAAAATCTCCAGGGTTTGAGGGCATCTTCTTCGGCATAATCTACCCCCACTCTGGTACTGGTTACTATTTCATGTTCTTCGAGGCATGGAGCATCTTCGAGCCAAATGTGCTCACTGAGCAACGATAGACCGTAATGCTCCCGGGTGTGTATACCCAAGGCCTGACTGAGCGTTCCGGGACCCGAGCAAAGGCTTTTATCCACCGCTACTTTCTGTCTACGCTTCAGCATAGTTTCTATGCCTTCAACCGGTTGAACAGCCCTTACCAACACCGCATCGGCCTTGTTACGACCGTTGGTAACTATGTTAAACAAATGGTGTATGCCATAACACAGGTATACATAGGCAACACCTCCCCGGGCGTACATAATTTCCGTGCGTTTGGTTCTCACTCCATTGTTGGCGTGGCAGGCCTTGTCATTCCTACCGCTATAGGCTTCTACTTCTGTAATGATCGCAGAAGTATGGTATCCGTTGACGCAGGTATGTACTGTTTTTCCCAGAACTTCTTTTGCCACCTGGACAACATTTTCGCGCAGATAAAAACTTTTTTGAAGCTTCATAGCTGACACAAAGCAACTAAATTCGCTCAAATGAGTTTAACTTGTTGAATTTAAAAAACCGAACAACAATGAAAAAAGGATTTATTGCTTTAGCTACCCTACTTTTTATTTTTAGCGCTAATGTTGTGCTGGCACAACGCGGACCAGCTGCCAGCCCCACTACCACAGTTTCGCAAATGATTGGTAATACGGAAATGACTCTGGTGTATTCCCGACCAAGCCTTGACGGTAGATCGCTGGAAACCCTGGCTCCTAAAGGACAAGTTTGGAGAACTGGAGCTAATGCCAACACCAAAATTAGTTTTAGCAAAGAGGTAACCATTGGCGGACAAAAACTGCCGGCCGGTGAGTATTCTATGTACAGCATTCCGGGCGACAACGAATGGACCATTATTATTAACAAGGCCAAAGTGTGGGGCACTAACTACGATGAGTCGCAAGATGTTATCCGTTTCAAAGCCAAGGCTACTAAAACTGCCAACTCTGTCGAGACCTTTTACATTATGATGCAGGATTTTGACAAGAACAATAAAAACAAAGCCACTATTGAATTGGCCTGGGGCAATACTTCGGTGAAATTTCCGATTGAAGTAACCAACTAATCGAAGTCCCAAAAACAACTCAAAGCTTCTATTCAACGAATGGAAGCTTTTTTTATAAATTCACATACTCAAAACTAAACCTTATGAAAAGAATTATACTTAGTGCAATTGCTTTGATGGTGGCAACACTTGGCTATGCCCAGATTCAAATGCCAGCCGCCAGCCCTACCTTTGAACTGAAAGGAACCGTTGGGCTAGCCGAAGTTAAAGTGGTTTACTCACGCCCTAGTGCCAAAGGCCGTAAAGTGGCCGGTGAACTCATACCCTACAACGAAGTATGGAGAACCGGTGCCAATGCATCGACCAAAATATCGTTTAGCGAAGACGTAAAGCTAGAAGGAAACCCGGTTCCTGCTGGTGAGTATGCCTTATATACCATATTTACAGAAGAAGAAGCAACCATTATTCTGAGTAAAAACCTTACCTGGTGGGGCTCATTGGGTTATGACTCAAAAGATGATTTGTTGCGCTTTAAGGTACCTGTAAAACACCCTAGCAGTCATTATGAAACCTTTACCATAAGTTTTTCGGACTTTACCATGAACTCTGCTTATCTGAACATGAAATGGGAACACACCAAGGCCATGTTCAAAATTGAGAGTGATGTAGACGCAAAGGTGATGGCCCAAATTAAAAGTCAGGTTATTGATGGTAGTCCTCAAAATCCGGGAGTTTATTTTCAGGCAGCCGGTTACTACTACGACACCGAACGCGATGCTCAACAAGCCCTTGAGTGGGTCAACAAGGCTATTGAAGGCTCTGGCCAAAAACAATACTGGGTAATTCATCTGAAAGCCAAACTACTCGCCCGACTTGGCAAAAACACTGAGGCAAAAGCAGCGGCTCAGGAGTCCATGAAGTTGGCCGAAGAAGGTGGAAACCCAGATTATGTGAGGTTAAACCAGAAGTTAATTGCCGGTTTGAAATAAGCTCTGAGTGCTTTTTTAAAACAAAAGGGCTAAAACTATAAAGAGGCTGTTTCCTTTGAATCTATACCATTAGATTCGTAGAAAACAGCCTCTTATTTTTTCTACCCGTCAGGCTTTGGTTGCTGACTTCTTGCTCTTTTCAGAGCTCGCTTTGGTGGTAGTTGTATTTGTTTTGGGCTTTCTTGGCCTAGTGTTGCCAAAAGTTCCCATGGCAATTTTGCCTCTTCTGGTTTTTCTATCTCCTTTTCCCATAAACTGTCTGTTTAAATTTGGAGAATGAAATTACAAAAGACAGAAACTCCTGTCAACGGTAAGAGAAATTACCTTCTTCTGCCCTTTCTTGGCGGACGGGCTCTCTCCTTTCTACGGTTTCGTTTCTCAAAACCAAACTCCCTATTTCTGTTCTTCTGTTTTTTAGAATCTCTCGGAGGACCATCAGTATCTTCATTTACCCGTATTGCGCGCCCGTTGACGCTAATCCCTCTGAATTTAGAAGAAATGTCTTTGCCCAAAACCGGATCCAGATAAAAGAAGCTACAGTTCTTCTTCACCTCTACCTCTTTGAATGCCCCCTTATCGTAACCTGATACGTCTACTAAGAAATGTACCAAGTCGGCTTTTGTGGCTCCATCAATGTCTCCCACATTTATAAAGAAACGCTGAGAGCCATCGCGATTAACCACCGCCCCTCCTCTATCTTCTCTTTTGCCTTGAACCTCGTTCAGATCGTCCGGTTCGTCAAAATTGGTACCATTGTCAACCGCCAGGTGATCTAGCTGCAGAGACAATAATCTTTTGAGCAAATCATTCTTGCTCAAGCCCAGAAGGTCTTCATTCAGGTGAGCCATCAGGTCATTCACTTCTTCATCTACCTTAGTTTTTAAGATAAGATTAGCCCAATGGTTAATACGGCTGTATTTGAGGTCGTTTTTATTAGGCACCTCAACCAACTCAAACTTTACTCCGAGCTTGTTTTCCAGTTCCTTTATCTTCCTGCCTTCTCTGGGGTTAATAAAAGCCAGCGAAATTCCTTTTCTACCCGCTCGGCCCGTGCGCCCGCTACGGTGAGTGTAACTCTCTAATTGATCAGGTAAGCTATGGTGAATTACATGCGTAAGGTCGTTTACGTCTATCCCTCTTGCCGCCACATCGGTAGCAATGAGTAACTGCATGGAACGTGCCTTAAAACGTTTCATTACCGCATCGCGCTGCCCTTGCGACAAATCGCCATGCAAGGCTTCAACACCATACCCCATGTTAGAGAAGGCATCGGCAAACTCTTGGGTTTCTCTTTTGGTGCGGCAAAACATTATGCCTCGCATATCGGGCTGAATGTCTAAAAACCTTCTAATAGCCGCCAGTTTGTTGGCCGTTTTGGTAATGGCATACTGATGGGCAATATCCAGGTTGCTCTTCTGGTGTGTATTCACCGCAACTTCGATGGGCGTGTTCATGTATTTGTCTACAATCCGCCTGATTTCTTGTGGCATTGTAGCCGAAAACAACCATATAGACCGGTCGTCTTGAGTATATGAAATAATTCGATCTATATCTTCCTTAAAGCCCATATTGAGCATTTCATCGGCCTCATCGAGCACTACATAACGAACAGCATCTAATGACACTGCCCTACGCTCAATCAAGTCGATCAATCGGCCCGGAGTGGCCACAACAATTTGAACGGGCTTTTTAAGGGCCCTGATTTGTTTAGATATATCTACTCCTCCGTAAACAACTTCTACGTTTAGTTTTCTTTGGTTGGCCACAAAGCTTTGTAACTGCTTGGCCGTTTGCTGACCCAATTCACGGGTAGGTGCCATTACAATGGCCTGTGTACTATCGTCTTCAAGGTCTATCAAATCGATGAGCGGAAGACCAAAAGCGGCTGTTTTTCCCGTTCCGGTTTGTGCAAGACCAATAAAGTCGGTAGGATTATTCGATAATAATTGTGGAATGGCCTGTTCCTGAATAGGTGTTGGTTGTTCAAAACCCAACTGATCCAACACTTCACATAGTTTTGGAGATAGGCCTAATGATTTAAAATTTGACAAAAAGGTATTATTTAAAATGAGGTCGCAAAGGTAGGAGTAATAAATGGGAACTTACTGTAAACCAGAATATTTATTCCATCACTCCCAAACAATCTAAACTACTTGTAAATCAGCAAAATGCCACCGAATGAATCATGGGTAAATTATGACTCAAAACTTCCCAGGACTCCCCGTCATCGGCAGATAAATAGAGGTTGCCTGTGGTGGTACCAAAAGCCAGTGTATTACCGGCCACATCCAGCGCATGCCTGTACACAATGTCATAGGCCGATTCTTGCGGAAGCCCCTTTCTAAAGGCTTTCCATGTGGCTCCACCATCGTCTGTACGGCACACACAGAGTGCCCCATCAATGGCCACTCTTAGCATATCACTCACACCCGGCACTACCCAAGCTCTTTGCGGATTGGTTTCACTTGCCGCAATAGCAAACCCAAAATTAGCCGGACCATTAGCCTCACTAATATCAGCCCAGTTCTTACCTCCATCGGCCGAACGGTAAATTCCGCAGTGGTTTTGCTGCCACATAACCTGCCTGTTGGCCATGCACCACTCCACCAAATGCGGGTCTTGACCGATTTCAGAATTTGGATCGGGCAAGAAATCTGCCTTTAGCCCTTTGTTTCTTGGCTCCCAGCTTTTACCTCCATCGGTGGTTTCGAAGGTACCCGCACAACTTATGGACACATAGAGGTGGTCCGGATTTTCAGGATTTACCAAAATGGAGTGTATGCCGGGGTAATCTCTTCCCCCACCAAACCATTGATCTTTCCTGCTTGGATGATCCCATAAGGCACGAACCAACTCAAAACTGTCTCCATTATTGGTACTCTTAAAAAGCCCTCCGGGCTCTGTTCCAATATATATTGTTCCGGGTTCGCTCTTTGCACCGGGGCTAAAAGCCCAGAGATAGCGCGTGGTGGCCGGTACACCATCTTTCACTTCTTCACCTTCCGGATATTTGGGTGCTTCCAGCTCTTCCCACACTTTTCCATCGGCCGAGCGGTGCAGTTTACAACCCCAGTGTCCGTGATCTAGCATAGCCCACCAATAACCGGTATGCGCATCTATGGCTGCTAAACTCACCGGAATACCCAGAAAGTGGGTATCGGTATGTTTCCACTCTTGCGAGCCTTTAGCTCTTTGGTATACCATAAGCCCTTTTCTTGAACCTACGAGAAGAATGTTTTTATCTGCCATGGATCTTTTAGTTATGAGTTTTGCTAACCACCCGAAAGTGCCTGCATTACATAAAGCTCATCACTGGCTTTAAGTGCATCAGAGAGTTTTTCTCTGTCTTTAATGAGTTGGTTGCCTATAAAAATATTGACATGTTTTCGCAGTCTTCCTCGCTCATCCACAATGTAGTCTTTCAGCCCTTCATACTCACTCTCAATGAGTTCAACGGCTTCTCTTACATTGCTGCAATTCGCTTCAATAGGCCGTAAATCCGGATAAAAGCGTTTAAGATTAGAGGTAAACTTTATTGTTGCCATACACTAACCTAAGTTATTCATTTTCAAACAGATTCTAAATCCATTGTTGATTATTGTCCGTCTTTTCATGAGTTACTTCGCCTGTATGAAGTGTAGCAGCAGGTTCAAACAGCATTACCCAAACTTCCTCATCGTCCCTGGTATAAGGGTTATGCTCCACTCCTCTCGGCACCACTATTATTTCGCCTGGGTGCACCACCTCTGTTTTGTCGCGAAACTCCATATACAAAGTACCCTTATGTACGTAAAACAGTTCGTCTTCATGCGCATGGCTATGCCATACAAAAGCCCCCTTCAGCTTGGCCAGTTTTACCAACTGACCATTTAGCTCGGCTACAATTCCGGGCTTCCAATAGTCTGTAATGAGCCGAAATTTCTCTTCAATATTTTTGCTGATCATACTGCATGTTACAAAAATTGAAAATGCCTCCATACAGCGCCCCACAAAAGAATTGGCAGATTTAATAATCTTCCCTGCATTATTTGCACTATTCATGTAGGCACATACAAGTTTTGGCTCTGTTTTGAAATGTCATCCAAATGGCCTTATACTTGCGGTTGTTCGATGAGTCACTCAACCATGGATAAGTTCATTGATGTTCGCAAGCTAATTGCCAGTAAAAACCCTTCGCTGGTCAAGTGGCTTCCCGGTTTCATCATTCGTTACATTGAAAAAATCATTCATCAGGATGAGATAAATGCCTTTATGGTTAAGCAGAAAGGTGCCAGTGCCTATGAGTTCTGTAAGGCGACCATGGAAGAGTTTGGCATACAGCTCAACCTCAAAGGAAAGGAGAATGTAATAGCACCTCCACAAAGCTGCATATTTGTGAGCAACCACCCTCTGGGGGGCTTCGATGCCGTGGCTTTTGTGTCGTCAGTCAATGACGTTAGACCGGATATTCGGTTTATTGTCAATGACTTTTTGCTGAGTGTAGAAAACCTTAAAGAACGATTTATTGGGGTAAATAAGGTGGGAAGAAATGCCATTCGCTCTTTGCAGGAGGTAGAAAAACAATTTGCTGATTCCAGTGCCACCTTCATTTTTCCGGCCGGACTGGTGAGCCGTAAACAACAAGGTATAATTAGAGATTTGGAGTGGAAGAAAACCTTCGTTTCCAAAGCAAAAAAGTATAAAAAGCCGGTCATTCCGGTGTATATTGAAGGGAGATTGACCAACCGGTTTTATCGACTGGCCAACATCCGTAAGGCACTTGGCATAAAACTAAATATTGAAATGTTCTTTTTAGTAGATGAGCTATTCAAGCAAAAAGGAACAAAAATGGACATCATTATTGGTGAACCCATCGCCCCCGATACATTCGACAACAGTAAGTCGGAAAAAGAGTGGGCCGCATGGACAAAAGAAAGGGTTTATCAATTAAGACAGTCTTAAACGACTCGTATGAAGCAAAGTAAGGTACAGAAAGAAATCATTCCTCCGGTAGAACGCGAGCTCATCGAAGATGAGTTGACCAGGGAAAGGTTCGTGCAGTGCACTCACAAGGGTAACAATGAAATTTACATTGTCAATCATCATAATTCTCCGCACACTATGCGAGAAATTGGCAGGCTCAGAGAGGTTTCTTTCAGAGCTGCCGGTGGTGGAACAGGTCATGAAATTGACATTGATGAGTATGATACCAATGAGCGTTGCTACGAACAGCTGATTGTCTACAACCGAGAAGATCAGGAGATAATCGGAGGTTACCGCTTTATTACCGGACCAAGGGCCCTGAACCCTCAAACCGGAGAATTTGAGCTCTCTACAGCTCATTACTTTGATTTCTCCAAACAAATGAAAGAAGAGTATCTGCCCGTTTCAATAGAGCTGGGCAGGTCTTGGGTACAACCGGAATATCAGCCTTCTGTAAACCCCAGAAAAGGCGTGTTTGCTCTGGCCAACATTTGGGATGGCCTGGGAGCTCTCATTACCAACTATCCGGAAATAAAGTACTTCTTTGGCAAGGTAACCATGTATCGTAACTATAACAGCGAAGCCAGAGATATTCTACTGGCATTCATGGCTCACTATTTCCCCGATCACCAGAAGCTTTGTACACCTAAAACGGAACTATTTGCCGGATTCGATAACCGTGTTTTCAAAGAATACTTTCAAGAAGATATTCCTTTTAGCGATGGGTTTAAAGTTCTCCATAAGCTTTTGAAAGATCGTGGTGAGTGGATCCCCCCTCTCATTAACATCTACATGAACCTGTCCTCTACCATGATGACTTTTGGCACTGCCTTCAATCCCGATTTTGGAGGCGTTGAAGAAACTGGCCTATTAGTAACCATTGCCGATATTCACGAGGAGGTAAAAGAAAGGCATATTACGGACTACAAGCGCAACGACTGTGTAGATAGTGAGTAGAATTTTGACCGGCCTTTGTCCCATTTTCAGGCGGCCAATCGTGATGGGTATAGAACAAGTTAATTTATACCCTTATGAAAAGATCATTTTTGACCATCAGTGTTGTTTTGTGCTGGGTCTGCATGTCAGTATCGGCCCAACACATTAACAAGGAAGAGCGGCAACTGGCGCTAAAGCATCTAAAGAGTACACAGAGCGACCTATCTCGGCTAGCCAAAGGGCTATCTGATGTACAGCTCAATTACAAACCCGATAAAAGTGCATGGTCTATTGCCGAATGCATTAAGCACATTGCCCTTACTGAAGATAATATTTGGAATTACTTTGTAGCCACCGCCTGGGCTTCGGAGCCAAAAGCCGACAGGCGTGATGAGGTAGTAATGACCGATGAGCAACTCATAGCGGCCATAGAGTCGAGAGCAAATAAAGTAAAGACCAATGAAGCCTTCGAGCCCTCTCAGCTTAAAGTCGCACCTTTAGAAGCTCTGGAACTATTCCAAAAAAGCCGAAAGAGTCACATCGCAGCTTTTGAAGAAGCAAACAATGCCATGAGACATCAGTACGCCAGCCTGCCCTTTGGAATCATAGACGGTTATCAGGCGGTACTGTTCCTTTCGGCCCATACCCGAAGGCACATCGAGCAGATAAAAGAAGTTATGGCTAGTCCGGGTTTTCCGGCTCAATAAAACTATATCCGGGCCGCTGAATACAAAATCATTCCGCGGCCTGATGGTTCAACTCATTGAACATAAGCTGTGCCACACGTTCAGAGGCACCAGTTCCACCTAGTTTGGTCTTAAGAGAGGCATAGTCTGCGAGTATTCTTTGCCTATTGTCCTCATCAAAAAGAAGCTTCAACTCCTTTACCAATCGCTGTTCGTTCAGATCGCCTTCAATAAGTTCCTGAACCGCCATCTTATCCAGAATAAGATTTACCAGGCAAATGTATTTGATACTTACAATGCGCTTGAGCAACTTATATGTTAGCCAACCCGGTTTATAACAAACCACTTGTGGTACACCGAGCAGTGCAGTTTCCAGGGTGGCTGTACCCGAAGTAACTAAGGCTGCCGATGCATGATGGAGAATGTCATAGGTGGCCCCAAAAACCACCTTTACCCTGCCCTCGGTGTACTTTTCGTAAAGGGATAAATCAATGGTTTCAGAGCCGGCCACTACAAATTCATAATCAGGAAAATGGGGAATTACCTTTAACATACGAGGTAGCTTGCCAATAATTTCCTGCTTTCGGCTGCCCGGCAAAAGTGCTACCAGTGGTCTATCGGCCAATTGATGAGTCGATAAAAATTCTTTTCGGCTTAATAGATGTGACTCCTTTTGGGCCAAAGCATCCATAATGGGGTGCCCAACAAAGTCAATGTCGTAGCCATATGATTTATAAAAATCCGGTTCAAAGGGAAGGATAGAGAAAATTCTGTCGGTCCACTGATGAATAGTGTGTACCCTTTTGCGCTTCCAAGCCCAGGCCTGAGGTAAAATGTAATAGAACACTTTGGTATTAAAACCACTTTCTTTTACATACTTGGCAATTCTGAGGTTAAAACCGGAATTATCAATAAGAATGAGTACATCCGGTTGAAAGTTGCGAATATCGGCCTCGCAGAATCTAAAGTTTTGCTTTATGGTGCGAATATTCCAGAGCACTTTGAAAATACCCATAAAGGAAGTTTCTCTAATGTGCTTGGCCAACTCCTGAGCCTCTTTGGCCATACGGTCTCCGCCCCAAACCCTAAAATAAGCGTTCGTATCAAGCTTTTTTAAGGCCTTCATCATGTTGGCCGCATGCATGTCGCCAGAAGCCTCTCCTGCAATGATGTAATACTTCATCGTCCAATTTCGTGGCGGCAAGTTCAGGCTTTGTCGGCAAATATCAAATGGAAAAACCAACTGCCTGTATGCCAGGAACGCCTCATATCATAACTGCTTGATTAATCTGTTCAAAATGGGTAATTAGCCAATAGAAAGTATACCTATGAAAAAATTACTCACCCTTTTTTTGATGCTCTTTGCCCTTATGGCTTGTCAGCAGCAAAAAGAATTGGCAAAAGCCGATTTCAATGTAGCCTATGAAAAGTTCGAGCTGGACAACGGACTAGATGTTGTGTTTCATGTAGACCGTTCAGACCCGGTAGTGGCTGTGGCACTGACTGCCCACGTGGGTTCGGCTCGCGAAAAAGAAGGCCGAACCGGATTTGCCCATTTGTTTGAACACCTGTTATTTCTCGAATCGGAAAACCTTGGTAAAGGCGGGCTCGACAAGCTAAGTGCGCGGGTGGGTGGTTCAGGAGCCAACGGCTCCACCTCACGAGATCGCACCAATTACTTTCAAACCGTTCCCAACGATGCCCTTGAAAAAATGCTTTGGGCCGAAGCCGATAAGCTGGGATGGTTTATCAACACTGTAACTGAACCCGTTTTAGCCAAAGAAAAACAAGTGGTAAAAAACGAAAAACGTCAAAGTAATGACAACCGCCCCTATGGCCATACCAGCTATGTTATAGACAAAAACCTCTACCCTGCCGACCATCCTTACAACTGGCAGGTAATAGGTTCTTTAGAAGACCTGCAAGCGGCCACCTTAGCCGATGTGAAAGAGTTCTTTCGAAAATGGTACGTACCGAACAATGTAACCCTGGTGGTTTCGGGCGATTTTGATACCGAACAGGCCAAAGAATGGGTGAAGAAATACTTCGATGAAATTCCCAGAGGTGAAGAAATAGAACCTCTGAAGCCAAGGCCCGGTGTGGTAGCTACCACTAAAAAGCTGTACCATGAAGATAATTTTGCCAGACTGCCGGAGCTCACCTATACCTGGCCTACCGTGGAGCAATACCACCCAGACAGCTATGCGCTGGATGTACTCACTCAATATCTGGCCTCAGGCAAAAAAGCTCCATTCAACCAAGTGCTGGTTCAAGACAAGAAACTAACCGCTTCCGTACAGATGTACAACAGAACTTCTGAGCTAGCCGGGCAACTCCAGCTTTCCGTTCGAGCCTATGCCGATACCGACCTGGATATTGTAGCAGAAGCTATTAACGAAGCCTTTGTGCGCTTTGAAAACGAAGGGATTACAGAGAAAGACCTTGCCCGAATTAAAGCCGGACAAGAAACAGGCTTTTACAATAGCCTAAGCAGTGTACTTGGCAAGGGCTTTCAGCTAGCTCAATACAATATTTTTGCCAACGACCCCGGGTTTATTAAAAAGGATATTGAAAACATATTGGCGGTAACCACGGCCGATGTAATGCGAGTGTACCAAAAGTATATCAAAGACAAAAACTACATTGCCACCAGCTTTGTGCCTAAAGGACAGAAGTCTTTGGCCCTGGAAAACTCTGTTCAGGCACAGGTAGTGGAGGAGCAAATTGTTCAAGGAGCCGAAGAAACCTTCGATGCCTCCATTCAGGCCAGTTACGAAAGAACCTCATCATCTTTCGACCGAACTGTAGAGCCACCCTACGGACCGGCACCACAAGTTCAGATTCCGGAAGTTTATGAAACTAGTCTCAACAATGGACTAAAGGTATATGGCATTGAGAACAATGAAGTTCCTCTGGTTCAAATTAACATGGTGATAGATGGAGGGCAGCTACTGGAAGGCATGGATAAACTGGGAGCTGCCAATCTCATGGCTGCTCTTATGACCAAAGGCACAAAAAACAAGACCCCTGAAGAACTGGAAGAGGCCATCGACCAGTTGGGGGCTTCTATTGGCGTGTATGCAGGAAAAGAAAGCATAAGAATTTCTGCTAACACACTGGCCAGAAACTATGAAGCTACCCTGGCCCTTATGGAAGAAATATTGCTTGAGCCGCGCTGGGATACGACCGAGTTTGAACTTGCCAAACAACGTACCATAAGTCAAATAAGACAGCAAGAGGCCAACCCAAATGCCATTGCCTCCAATGCCTACGACATTCTCATTTATGGCAAAAACGACATCCGCGCACAAAACCGATTAGGCACTATTGAAACAGTGAATAATCTGACGATAGAAGACTTAAAGACATATTATACTTCTTTTATTTCTCCTTCAGTAGCCAGGTTCCATGTGGTCGGAGACATCTCCCAACAAGACCTGGTCGCATCGCTCAAGGGTTTGGAATCTCGCTGGAAAGCTAAGAGTGTGGTATTACCGGAACTTCCCAAACCTTCTGCACCGGAAAAATCGCAGGTCTATTTCTTCGATGTTCCCGATGCCAAACAATCGGTACTTACCATTGGCTATCCTTCCATGCCGGCCACCGATGAAGATTACTATCCCGCAGTGGTTATGAATTACATTCTTGGTGGAGGTGGCTTTGCTTCAAGACTTACTCAAGAACTGAGAGAAGGCAAAGGCTATACCTATGGCATTAGATCCGGTTTCTCAGGCAACAAAACAGATGGTACTTTTACCATTTCCAGTGGAGTGCGAACAAATGTAACACTTGAGTCTACGCAATTAGTTAAAGAGATTCTAAGCAACTACGGCTCAACCTTTAGCGACAAAGACCTTGAGACCACCAAAGGCTTTTTAATTAAAAGTAATGCCCGGGCCTTTGAAACAGCAGGAGCAAAACTGAACATGCTTGAAAACATCAGTGAACTTGGACTACCATATGACTATGTGAAAGAAAGAGAAGAGGTTGTTCAGGGCATGACAGTAGAGAAGATCAAAGAACTTTCACAAAAGTATCTCAACGAAGATCAAATGATTTGGCTGGTAGTTGGTGATGCTAAAACGCAGTTAAATCGCATGAAGCAGCTTGGTTTTGGAGAACCCATTTTGATCAATAACCTGAGTGGGCCGGAGAAAAAGCCTAAATAACTTAATGAAGTTTGGGGTTCATGGCTACAGAAGCCATGAACTCTGAACCTTCTGTCTTCATTTTCCAATCAATATTTATGAACAGAGCCCTTCATTTGAGAATCCCAAATAGAACAGCCTACTTGGACTCTGCCCCACAAAAACACCCTCGGCTACAGCTTATGAAAGGAATAGTCTGTACCATGTTTATGAGCCTGCTTATGGTTGTAACAAACCTAAATGGTCAGGAAATTGTAGGGTATCGGTTCGTGAAATCAGTACCTGTACCTGACTCCGTAAAACTCGGTTTGTTCAATGACTATACCCTGGTAAATGACGGTAAGTGGCTGGTTGCCACGTTTGGATTTAAACCTTCTCAACACTTTGTATTCGATTTAAAATCGGGAGAACCCCTCTGCTACTTTGAGACTCCCGGTCATCAATCTTATTACTATTATGATGAGCAAATACCGTATGAAATACACATTTATAAAAACCATAAGACCTACTTCATTTATAATATGAACAGCCAATTGCTGATTAAATCGAGGCGAAAGAAACCCATAAAAATAGATTTAGACCGGGGTCGTTATATGCACATTTACAGCAACTATCTCTTCAACAGACAATATGCCCAAGAAAAGAACTGGCTGTTTGAGGTTTTGGAACGCCAATGGTTCAACCTGTACCATAAGATCGAAGACAATTGAGCTTAGCGCAAAAAGCGTTCATCATTCTACGGGAAGGTTGTCCCATAAACCATGAGCTATGAACAACGAACTTTGCCCCAAACCTTGAACTTTTAACTTAAGAGAGTACCTTTGCCGCACAGCTAAAAAACACCATTCATGCTCAAAATTGGGGTTCTCGGTGCCGGTCATCTCGGCAAAATTCACATCAAATGCATTAAAGATATTTCAGAGTACCAACTTGTTGGTTTTTACGATGCCCAACCGGACAATGCCAGGGCTGTAGCCCAAGAACATGGAATAAAGGCATTTGAAACTATCGAATCGCTCATTGAAGCGGTCGATGTAATCGATATAGTCACCCCTACTCTTTCGCACTTTGAGTGTGCCGAAAAGGCACTGAAAGCCGGAAAGCATGTATTTATAGAGAAGCCCGTTACCAACACCCTTCAAGAAGCCGAACAGCTTATTGCCCTAAAAGATGAACTGAAACTTAAAATTCAGGTTGGCCACGTAGAGCGATTCAACCCCGCTTTTGTGGCAGCGAAACCATTCCTAAAGCAGCCTATGTTCATCGAATCTCACCGATTGGCCCAGTTCAATCCCAGAGGACTCGATGTACCGGTAGTACTGGATCTGATGATTCACGACATCGATATCATTCTCAAGTCGGTGGGGTCAGCGGTAGAAAAGATATCGGCCAGTGGCGTAAACGTAGTAGCCGATACGCCCGATATTGCCAATGCCCGACTGGAGTTTGCTAACGGATGTGTAGCCAATCTTACCACCAGCCGCATAGCAGTGAAGAACATGCGCAAATCAAGATTTTTTCAGAAAGACGCTTATGTGGCCGTAGATTTTCTGGAGAAAAGCTCCGAGATTGTGCGAATGCAGGAAGCTACCGGAAATGAAGGCCCGTTTTCAATGGTGTTGGATTTGGGTGAAGAAAAGGGTAAGAAGGAGATTATCTTCGAGAACCCCAAGGTACATCCATCTAACGCTATTCGAGAAGAGCTAGCCAGTTTCCATAGAGCCATAATAGAAGATTCCGTACCCATTGTGACCATTGAAGACGGATACAAAGCCTTGCGAGTGGCTCATGACATTCTGAACGAAATAGAGAAGAACCTGCAGAAAATCGGCTAAACTATTTGCCCATATTCTGGCTTGTACTAACAGGTTCATTTTTCAACACTAAACCCCAAACCAATGGATAATAGAAGACTTCTTCCCATCATTGTTATTTCAGTTATTGCCCTTATTGTTGTGGTAGGGCTATCTTCCAGTATTTTCTACACCATACAGGCCAAT
This sequence comes from Roseivirga sp. UBA1976, assembly GCF_002336325.1. NCBI lineage: Bacteria > Pseudomonadati > Bacteroidota > Cytophagia > Cytophagales > Roseivirgaceae > Roseivirga > Roseivirga sp. UBA1976. Next base: position 15,095 of record NZ_DDDQ01000174.1, read on the forward strand.
GAACGGGCCGTATTGTTCAAGAAGTTTTCGGGAGGCTTAGACAAAGAAAACGTAATAGCCCCTGGGTTTCACATGAAAGCCCCCTGGAACGACCTTATTGTTTTCGATGTAGCCGAAAGCAAAAGAGAAGAAACAATGGATGTGCTGGATAAAAATGGTTTGAGCATTAAAGTAGATGTCTCCGTACGCTTTAACCCTAAATTCGATAAAATTGGACACATCTATGAGCGTTTCAGACTTGACTACATCAATACGCTGGTTGTGCCTGAGGTACGTTCCACCGTTCGGCAGGTAATGGGTCGATACTCGGCCGAAGAAATTTATTCTACCAAACGCCCTGAAGTGGAGGCGGCCATTCGTAATGAAACAGCCGAAGTGTTGGGCAATGAAACCAACAATATTGAAATGACCACCCTGCTTATCCGATCCATTAATTTACCGGATAAAATCAAACAAGCCATTGAAAACAAATTGCAGCAAGAGCAAGAAGCACTGGCCTATCAGTTTAGGTTAGACAAAGAAAAAAGTGAGGCCGAAAGAAAGCGTATTGCAGCAGAAGGAGAAGCTCAGGCCAACAAAATTGTCAATAGCAGCTTAACACCAAACTTACTTAGGATGAGAGGCATTGAAGCCACATTAAAACTGGCAGAATCGACAAATGCCAAAATAGTTGTGATCGGTCAGGGAAAAGACGGTTTGCCACTCATTCTGGGCAATAATTAAAATATTGCCCAACGACAGAACAAGAATTTTTTTTCATTGTTTATTAGAGTAAATTCGCTCGCGCGATTGAAAACCTACAAAAGTTAACACAATCTAAACGATGTCAAATACTGCAGAATTAAGAATTGACGGAAAGTCCTACGAACTTCCGGTTATAGAAGGAACCGAAAATGAGAAAGCAATCGATATTTCTTCCCTAAGGGGAGAAAGTGGAGTAATAACTATCGACCCCGGCTTTAAAAATACAGGTTCAACAACCAGTGCCATTACATTTCTCGATGGCGAAAAAGGTATTCTGAGATATAGAGGTTATTCAATTGAAGAGTTGGCTGAAAAGTCGAACTTCCTGGAGGTGGCTTATTTGCTCATCTATGGCGAGCTGCCAGACAAAGCAACCTACGATAAGTTTGTGAGCGATATTACCATGCACACCCTGGTGCATGAAGATGTTAAGAAAATTTTGGAAGGCTTTCCGTCTACAGCACACCCAATGGGGGTACTTTCTTCATTAGTATGTGCTCAAACAGCCTTCTACCCTGCCTCGTTAGATCCGAATCGTTCGGCTACCGAAGTAGATATGAGTATTATCAGGCTGATTGCAAAAATGCCAACTTTTGCGGCTTGGTCTTATAAAAATCAGATCGGTCATCCGGTGAACTACCCGGACAATAACCTGAATTACACAGCCAACTTCCTTAAAATGATGTTTGCTACTCCTGCCGAAGAGTATGAGGTAGACCCTGTAGTAGCCAATGCACTTGACAAGCTATTAATATTGCATGCAGACCATGAGCAAAACTGCTCTACCTCAACCGTGCGAGTAGTTGGATCTTCTCATGCCAGTATGTATGCTTCAATTTCTGCCGGAATCAATGCATTATGGGGGCCGCTTCATGGAGGTGCCAATCAGGCTGTAATTGAAATGTTGGAAAACATTAGAAAAGATGGCGGTGATACTAAAAAATGGATGGCTAAGGCTAAAGACAAAAACGATCCGTTCCGTCTTATGGGCTTTGGTCATAGAGTATATAAAAACTTTGACCCGCGAGCTAAGATTATTAAAAAGGCTGCCGATGATGTTTTGGCCAAACTTGGAGTGAAAGATCCGGTGTTGGATATTGCTAAAGGCCTTGAAGAAGAGGCATTGAACGACCCTTACTTCGTAGAAAGAAAGCTTTATCCGAACGTAGACTTCTACTCAGGCATTATCTACAGAGCGTTGGGTATTCCTACCGATATGTTTACTGTAATGTTTGCCATGGGTAGACTACCCGGCTGGATTGCTCAGTGGAAAGAAATGAGAGAAAACAAAGAACCAATTGGAAGACCACGCCAGGTGTACACCGGTGCCAACCAAAGGCCTTATGTAGGAATGGATAAGCGCTAAGTACAGCTTAAGCCTTCCACTCAACCGGCTCAAGTGTCAGTTCTATAGTATAGAAAGACCTTGAGCCGGTTTTTTTATGCCCCCTACTCTTTCACCAACAATACAGGGCACTCGCAGTTATATGAGCATGGCAACGTGCTTATTTTTTTATCGTAATGGCATTGCCCGATGGTTCTAAAAAATATTTTCGAGAGCCGTTCAATTCACTATTGAAAAATCAATTTACTATAGATATTAGCTGCATGGACAATAAGACCTTTCAAAACATAGAGTTATCATACCTTAAGATAGAAGACTATCAGGAGCTCAAAGAAGCAATGATCAACGCATACTCCAGTATGCCCGATGCCTACTGGAAAGAGCATCACATTCAGTCGCTTCTCGATAAATTTCCTGAAGGCCAAATTGTGGTGAAAGTTAATGGCGACATTGCGGGTTGTGCCCTATCGATTTTGGTGGAGTCTAAAAAATTCAAGCATCAGCATACCTTCAGGCAAATAACCGGAAACTACACCTTTAGTACCCACAGTACTAAAGGCGACTTACTCTACGGCATAGAGGTTTTTATTAAAGCCGAATTCAGAGGTATGCGCATTGGACGGAGGATGTATGACTACCGCAAAGACCTTTGCGAAAGGCTCAACTTAAAAGGTATAGTGTTTGGAGGCCGTATTCCCAACTACCACAAATATGCCGATGAGTATACTCCTAAAGAATACATTGAGAAAGTACGCCAGAAAGAAGTTCACGATCCCGTGCTCAACTTTCAGTTGTCTAACGACTTTCACCCTGTAAGCATTCTAAAAGGCTATTTAGAAGGCGATGAAGCTTCCAATGAATTTGCCGTACTTCTTCGCTGGGACAATATATACTACGAAACGCCCAGTAAAGAAGCCGCCATTACCAAAACGGTCGTAAGGCTAGGTATTGTACAATGGCAAATGCGGCCATACAATGGCTTGGAACATTTGCTTAAAAATGCAGAATACTTTATCGATGCACTAAGCGGATATAAGAGTGATTTCGCTCTTTTTCCTGAGTTTTTCAATGCCCCACTTATGGCCGAATTTAACCACCTCAGTGAGCCGGAGGCCATTCGAAAACTGGCCGAATTTACGCCTGCTATAGTCGAAGAGTTTTCTAACCTGGCCATTAGCTACAACATCAATATTATAGCCGGTAGTATGCCGGAGGTGGTAGATGACAAACTCTACAACGTGGGCTACCTGTGTAAACGAGACGGAAAAATAGATCGCTACGAAAAACTACACGCTACCCCCGATGAAAAGAAAGTATGGGCCATGACAGGCGGAAACACCCTGAAAACGTTCGATACAGACTGCGGGAAAATAGGTATTCTCATTTGCTACGATGTAGAGTTTCCTGAGCTTCCTCGTCTACTGGCCGATGAAGGAATGGATATTCTCTTTGTTCCGTTTCTTACCGATACTCAAAACGGCTACTCACGAGTTAGACACTGTGCGCAAGCCAGAGCCATTGAAAATGAGTGCTATGTAGCCATAGCCGGTAGTGTAGGCAACTTGCCCAATGTGCACAACATGGATATACAATATGCCCAATCTATGGTTTTTACACCTTGCGATTTTCAGTTTCCAACCAATGGAATAAAAGCAGAAGCCACCCCCAACGCAGAAACCATAGTGATTGCCGATGTGGACCTCGACTTACTCACCGAACTGCATAATGTGGGAAGTGTTAAAAACCTGAAAGACAGAAGGAAAGACATCTTTAGCTTAACAAAAGTTTAGCACACACAAGTGCCTGAACAGATGGGATAAATAAAAGCCGGGTTAAAGCTGTATTCTAAAAAATACGGTTGCCGGCCCTTGTTTTCATACCAAAGTATGAGAAGAAACTATACATGCCCTAGCAAATTTGCCTGAAGAACCGTAGAACTATGACTTGGAAAAAAGGAAGGGGAAAACTTGGACTATTTGAGCCGTTACTCGGCCGGTGGGTAGCCGAAGAACACTCTGCACAAAGGCCTGCGCTTCGTTGCACCAGAACGTTCAGTAAAGTACTAAAAGGTAAATACATAGCCTTAAATGCCCACTGGCAATCGTCAGAAATAGACTACGAAGACCTGACTCTTTTTGGTACAACAGCCCTGAAAAACATCGGGTTTTGGTCATTTCAATCAGACGGAAAGCAGGCTCAGGGTTATTTGGCCAATGCTGAAGACATCCACCCACAAGCCATCTGTTTCGAAGTACAAATGCCATCCGGACTGGCCCGGCAGGTCTATTGGCCTGATGAAAAGGAAGGATTTCATTGGGTGGTAGAATCCAAAACCAAGAAAGGATGGAACCGATTTGTACATCATCATTATCATCCAGCTCCGTAAACTTTCGGTCAAAGATTTCATTTCTTTCTACCTAATTTTCGGGCATTACTTACCTTTGCCAAAAGGTTTGAAAATGATTGATATGAATAACCCCTGGCACAAGGTAAGTGTAGGAGAAAGTGCGCCAGATGTGGTGAATGGCATTATTGAGATACCACAAAACACAAGAGCCAAATATGAGCTCGATAAAGATACAGGACTGCTAAAGATGGATCGTGTGATTTACTCCAGCATGCACTATCCTCACAACTATGGTTTCATTCCTCAAACATATTGCGATGACAACGACCCACTAGACATACTTGTGCTTTCCCAAATTTCTATTGTGCCCATGTGCCTGGTTGAAGCCAAAGTAATTGGAGTAATGCGCATGTTAGATGGTGGTGAAAAAGATGATAAAATTATTGCTGTAGCCAATAACGACATGTCGGTAAAGCATTTTGACGACATCAGTGAACTCCCGGAGCATTTCATAAAAGAGCTTCGCAATTTTTTTGAAGACTATAAAAAGTTGGAGAATAAAACTGTTGAGGTTGAAGAATTCCAAAACGCGCTTACGGCCAAAGAAATTATTAAAAAGAGCATTTCAGACTACAAGGCAAAATTTACCAGTTAGTCCGTCTCAGTTTAAACCATTTAGACCGTTAATGACTAGCGGCCAAAGAGACCACTCTAAAGTCTGGAGCTAAGAATGTGTTTAAGCGACCAATGAGGTTTAGAGTGGCCTCTCTCCTCCTTCCGGTTAAAACTCCTTGCCTCACTGAATGAATAGCCTTATCTTCTTGCTTAATCTGCCAAGCATGGATAAGCGAACCTTTCTTAAAAACCTGATAGGCACAACGTTGGCTGCCACGCCTTTCTATAAGGAAATTGGGCAACTTGTTGAATCAAACGATAAATTCTCTGCTGAGGAGCTAGCACAGAATGAAGATTTTTGGGGTAAGATTAGAAAAGACTACCTGCTAAAGCCGGACTACATCAACTTAGAAAACGGCTACTATTGCATGATGCCTCAACCCACCCTTGAGCGCTATCTCGAAAGAATTCGATACATCAACCTCCATGCGTCTTATTACATGCGTACCGACCAGTGGCGCAACAAAGCCAAATCGGCAGCGGCACTGGCCCAGCTGGCCAAGTGTAATAACGATGAACTGATTATTACACGAAATACCACCGAATCTTTAGACACCATTATTCAGGGTTTTCCATGGAAAAGAGGCGATGAGGCCGTAATGGCTAATCAAGACTATGGAGCCATGCTAAACATGTTCAAGCAAGTAGAAGCCAGGCAGGGAATTGTGCTTAAGGCCATTGATGTACCTATGAACCCATCGCGAGACGAGGTGATTGTAGAGGCTTATCGAAAGGCCATTACACCTAAAACCCGCTTATTGATGGTCTGTCACATGATTAACATAACCGGTCATATTCTGCCCATTCGTAAAATTTGCGATATGGCTCATAGTCTGGGAGTTGAAGTAATGGTGGATGGTGCACATGCATTCGGACACATTGACTTCGACATGAAAGAGCTAGACTGCGATTACTATGGCACCAGCCTGCATAAGTGGATGAGTGTGCCCTTAGGCGCTGGCTTTCTATATGTTAAAAAAGATAAGATCGATAAAATATGGCCCTTAATGGCCGAAGGAAAAACAGAGTCTGGCGACATAAAACGACTCAATCACATAGGTACTCATCCGGTGGCCACTGACCTGACCATACTAGACGCGATAGACTACCACAACATGATTGGGATTGCCCGAAAAGAAGCCCGACTCAGGTATTTAAAAAGTTACTGGGTAGAAAAAGTGAGGGGTATTGAAAACATAGTGCTCAACACCCCTCAAGACAAAGACAGGTCTTGTGCCATCGCCAATGTTGGTATAAAACAAATGAAACCTTCAGATATGGCTAAAAGCCTTATGCAAAACTATAACATCTGGACTGTGGCCATTGATGGAGCCGGTGTGCATGGATGCAGAATAACGCCCAATGTATATACTACCACCCAAGAGCTAGACCGCTTTGTTGAAGCCTTAAAAGATATGGTTTAACATAGTGACAGGCTAACTCATCCAATTGGCACTAGTTGGTTTGTGGCACGGTGCATTAACCTTGTAGGCCTATTGCAGTCAAAAAAGGTTTATCGCTCTTCGTCAAACACTTCATTAAACAAACTCATTAGCTCATTCCAACTGGCTTTATCCGCATCTTCGTTATACATCAGTGGCAGGTTGAATTTTTCACCTAAGGCGTTGGCACCCGGGCTAGTAAAGGCATGGACAGCGCCATCATAAGCCACATACTTATAGTCTGCACCCACAGAGTCCATAGCGGCACGGAAGCGAGCTACTGAACTTGCCGGAACAAAAGGATCATCAGCCCCATTGGCTACCAAAATCTTCGCTTTAATATCCTTAGTAGGCTTTATGGGTAAATCTACACCGGAATGAAATGCGGCAACGGCATCCAGATTATAACCTGCATTGGCCATGCTCAGTACGACCGACCCTCCAAAACAGTAACCAATTGCGGCTATTCTGTCGGGGTCTACATTGGGATTGGATTTTAGAGTTGCCAAAGCCGCATCGAACCGGGCTTTGGCTTCTTCCAGGTTAGACATTACCTCTCCTGCAAATTTACCTGCATCGTCCGGATGTTCGGCCTGCTTCCCTTCACCATACATATCCACAGCCAGAGCCACATACCCTAACCGGGCTAATTCATCGGCCCTACTTCTCACATACTCATTGTGTCCCCACCATTCATGAACGACTATAACTCCCGGTCGCCTTTCTTTAGAACTTTTATTATAGGCTATGTAGCCCTTCATTTCGGTAGTTTCCGTACTATAGCTCACCTCCTGACCTACCATATCTGAAGCACTATCGTTACCCGATGAGGGCTTCTCGTTGCACGATACTAGAACAACCAGCAGTAGCGAAAAAAGTATAGTTTTTATTGACTTCATATTCATCATACGATCATTTGTTTATAAAACTCTCGTTCCGGTAAATGGTTCGCTTGCTAGATACTAAAACCATCATCACTGTAAAAAGTGCGTCTGTGTAATTCGGCATGTGCATTATAAAAAAATGATTTAGCTTAGATTAAAACCTAATGGATTAGTTAAACCGCAATGCTCAGTTACACCATGAAAACTCTTCGACTTTTTTTGTCCGTATTCGCTTTAGTTATACTTAGCGTTAGCCATACAGCTCATGCCCAGAACACCGAACAGCAGGTGTCTGAACTCTATGACCTGGCCACTCAATTAAGAGCAGACTACGGCAGTCTCTCCCGCTTCTATGCCATTTGGAATTCTCCTGAACGAAGAGAGCGTTTTGAGCAATTTTTCAACGACTACTCACAAAAACTATCGACTTACAACTTCAACAAGCTATCGAGAGGTGGGCAGGTAGATTACATTTTGATTGATAACTACATAAAAGACCACCTGTATCAACTCCGAGAGGAAGCTGAAG
>NZ_DDDQ01000147.1:0-34052 GCF_002336325.1 Roseivirga sp. UBA1976
TTACAACTTCAACAAGCTATCGAGAGGTGGGCAGGTAGATTACATTTTGATTGATAACTACATAAAAGACCACCTGTATCAACTCCGAGAGGAAGCTGAAGAATATAATGCTGTGCGGGAATGGGTGGCATTTGCAGAGCCTATCTATGCCATTGAGAAATTGCGCAGAAGAGGAAAACACCTTAACTCTGAAGAGGTGGCCTCTCAGCTCAACACCATTTCTACACAACTGGAGTCTACCGCCTCTAAACTGAAAAAAGGGTCTACCCTTTTTCCGAAAAACCTAACCGATCGTGCTCAGGGCATCATAAGAGGGCATATTCAAGCCCTAAAAAGTGTATATGACTTTTATAATGGCTATGACCCACAGTTTGGCTGGTGGGTTAGCAAACCGTATGAAAAACTAACTAAAGAGTTGAACGAGTATGCCAGGCTAATACAGACAAAAGTAGACCCTAAAACTCAACCAGCTGACGATGGCAGCGGCATTATTGGTAACCCAATTGGCAGAACAGAACTCATTCGGCAACTAAAACAAGAAATGATTCCTTACACCCCGGAAGAACTCTTAGATATGGCCATGAAGGAATTTGCCTGGTGCGATGAGGAACTACTAAAAGCATCGCGCGAGATGGGCTTTGGAGATGACTGGCGTGCTGCTCAGGAAAAGGTAAAAATGTCATTCGTTCCGGCCGGGCAACAACCGGAAGCCATGTTGGAACTATACGACCAATCGGTAGCATTTCTGAAAGACAACGACCTCATTTCAATTCCTTCCATAGCTGAAGAGACTTGGCGAATGACCATGATTCCCCCTGAGAGACAATTAATCAGCCCGTTTTTTCTGGGTGGCGAAGTGCTTCAGATCTCTTACCCAACCGATGAAATGGAGCACGCAGATAAACTCATGAGCATGCGCGGTAACAACCCACACTTTTCGCGCTCCACAGTACACCATGAGTTAATTGCCGGCCACCACATGCAACGCTTCATGAACAACCGATACAAATCTTACCGTTTTTTTGGTACTCCTTTCTGGACAGAGGGCTGGGCTCTTTATTGGGAGTTGCTGCTGTGGGATATGGACTTTCCACGCTCACCCGAAGATAGAATAGGAATGTTGTTTTGGCGAATGCATCGCTGTGCAAGAATTATATTTTCTCTAAACTATCATTTGGGCAAATGGACTCCTCAGCAATGCATTGATTATTTGGTAGACCGTGTTGGGCACGAAAGAGCCAATGCCGAAGGAGAAGTAAGAAGATCGTTTACTGGAGGCTATGGGCCGCTCTATCAAATTGCCTATATGGTTGGCGGCCAACAGTTTTACGCTTTAAAAAGAGAACTGGTAGATAGCGGAAAAATGACTCTCAAAGAGTTTCACGATGCTGTAATGAGGGAAAATGCCATGCCTGTTGAAATGGTACGCGCCTTACTCACCAACGAAAAGCTTAGCAAGAATTTTGAAACCAGTTGGAGGTTCTACAATAATGAATTGAACAGGCAAAGCATGAAGAAGTACTAGGCTAATTCTTTGTTGATAATGTTGAAATACCAACACACCTGACTGTTGCAGAAGCCCATCCACATCATCAGAGTAACGGACAAAGACTTTGATGATGTGGAGTTTTCAATGGCACTTTAAAACAAAGCCTCGGCAATTCTCTTAACTACCTGGCTCTTGCTCATGGTGTAATAATGGAGCACCGGCACACCTGCCTCCATTAGTTCCTTAGATTGTTGAATAGCCCAGGCAATGCCTACTTCTCTGGCTTGAGCATTATCCTTACACTTATCTAGCTCATCTACCAAATCATCGGGTAAGTCTACATGAAATATACTGGGTAGAATGTTCATGTGGTTGAGAGTGGTTATTGGCTTAATACCCGGTATAATAGGCACATCGATACCATTTTGGCGGCATCTATCTACAAAGTCGAAATACTTCTTATTATCGAAAAACATTTGGGTGACAATATAATCGGCTCCCATGTCTATCTTTTTCTTCAGGTATTTGAGATCCGATTTTAGGCTGGGCGCCTCAAAATGCTTTTCCGGATATCCGGCAACTCCAATGCAGAAATTCGTAGGATTTCGTTTTACCTCTTCATGCATATATCGGCCCTCATTGAGTTCCAATACTTGTTGGAGTAGCTCGCTGGCATAAGAATGCCCTGCCGGATCGGGAACAAACCTACCTTCTGACTTTATGGCATCTCCCCTGAGTACCAATACATTGTCGATACCCAGAAAATCCAGATCTATAAGTGCGTTTTCAGTCTCTTCTTTATTAAAACCTCCACAAATAATATGGGGCACGGCATCTACATGATACTTATTCATTATAGCCGCACAAATACCTACAGTTCCCGGTCGCTTACGGGTAGTAACTCTCTCTAAAAGCCCATTTTCGCGCTTTTTATACATGTACTCTTCCCTATGATAGGTTACATCTATAAAAGGCGGTTTAAACTCCATTAGCGGATCTATGGCATCGAAAATATTCTGTACACTTTCTCCTTTTACCGGTGGTAAAATCTCAAAACTAAAGAGAGTTTTGCCCTTGGCGTTTTTAATATGTTCTATGACTTTCATGGGTGTCGGTTATCCGTTCGTCAGTTTGTAGTTTTCAGGCTCATTATACATCATAACTCAAATTGGGAGCCAGCCATTTTTCAGCCTGTTCAATGGTCCAGCCTTTGCGAGAGGCATAGCTTTCTACCTGGTCTTTTTCAATTTTCCCCAAACCAAAATACTTGGCTTCCTCATGCATAAAATAGAATCCGGAAACAGAGGCCGCAGGATACATGGCAAAAGACTCGGTTAAACTAATTCCGGTGTTTTTCTCAACCTCCAGTAAATCGAAGAGTATCCCCTTTTCTGTGTGTTCAGGACAAGCCGGATACCCAGGTGCCGGTCGAATACCCTGATAGCTTTCTCGAATTAATTCTTCATTATTCAAAGCCTCCTGAGGAGCATAGCCCCAAAGTTCTTTTCTGATTTTAGCATGCATCAACTCTGCAAAAGCTTCGGCCAAACGATCGGCCACAGCTTTTATCATAATTGAGTTATAGTCGTCATGGTCCTTTTCATACTGCTCAATCAATGGCTCAATACCAATTCCGGCTGTAACGGCAAAAGCACCCATATAGTCGCTGCCTTGCCCCTTGGGAGCCACAAAGTCCGCCAGTGACAAATTAGGAAGTCCACTCCCCTTTTTACCCTGCTGACGGAGCATATGAAAGGTTTTTAGCACTTCAGATCGTGAATCGTTTGTGTAAACTTCTATGTCATCACCTACCGAATTGGCCGGATAAAGCCCCACTACGGCATTGGCAAAAAGCAGGTTGTTGGCAATTACTTTTCTAATCATTTCCTGCGCATCATCATATAACTTGCGCGCTTCTTTGCCCACCACTTTGTCTTCAAGAATTCTTGGAAACTTCCCTTTGAGCATCCAGGTACTGAAGAAAGGAGTCCAATCAATGTATTGAGCTATTTCTTCCAGTGAATAATCATTGAAAGTTTTATTCCCTATGAATTTCGGTTCAACAAAGTTCTTTGCCGACCAATCGATTTGAAGCCTGTTGGCCTGTGCTTCCTCATAAGGTATGTAGTTTTTGACCTGTTTGCGGTTGGCATGATCATTTCTAAGTCTGGCGTATTCTGTTTTAACCCGGCTGTATATGTTTGGGTAGGTCTCCTTACTAATAAGTTCTCCGGCTACCGGCACCGATTTAGAAGCATCTAAAACATGAACTACCGAACCGGAATATACAGGGTCTATTTTTACTGCAGTATGAATACGGCTTGTAGTGGCGCCACCAATCATTAGTGGAATCTGCAAGCCTCTTCTCTCCATTTCTTTTGCCACGTGCACCATTTCATCGAGTGATGGAGTAATGAGCCCGCTCAAACCTATAGCATCCACTTTATGCTCAACGGCAGCATCGAGAATTTTTTCGGCCGGCACCATAACACCCAAGTCTACAATATCGAAGTTGTTACAGGCCAATACCACTCCCACTATATTCTTACCAATGTCATGCACATCTCCCTTCACTGTAGCCAGAAGTATTTTTGCCGCTGAGCTTTGGTCGTTATTAGCTGCTTTTTCTTCTTCAAGAAAAGGAAGAAGGTAAGCTACTGCCTTCTTCATTACCCGGGCACTTTTTACTACCTGAGGAAGAAACATTTTACCGGCACCGAACAGGTCGCCAACCACGTTCATTCCGTCCATTAGCGGCCCTTCAATCACCTTCAATGGCCTTTCATACTTCTGACGGGCTTCCTCTGTGTCTTCATCAATAAACTCTACTATACCTTTTACCAATGCATGCTCCAACCGTTTTTCAACCGGTTCCTGCCTCCAGGAATCGTCTTTTACCTGAACTTTTCCGGCACCTTTCACTGTTTCGGCAAATTCCAGAAGCCGTTCGGTAGCATCGGGCCTTCTGTTCAGAAGAACATCCTCCACACGTTCGAGTAAATCTTTAGGAATATCATCGTAAACCTCCAGCATAGTGGGGTTCACTATGCCCATATCCATTCCTTCTTTAATGGCGTGATACAAAAAAGCAGAGTGCATGGCTTCTCTAACCGGGTTATTCCCTCTAAAAGAAAAAGACACATTGCTAACTCCTCCGCTCACATGTGCTCCGGGCAGGTTTTCCCTAATCCATCGGGTTGCTCTAAAAAAGTCAACCGCATTGTTGTTGTGTTCTTCTATGCCCGTAGCCACAGGGAATATATTAGGATCGAAAATGATGTCTTCTTTGGGAAATCCTACCTTCCCTACCAGTATGTCATAAGAGCGTTTACATATCTCTATTCTTCGCTCATACGTATCGGCTTGCCCTTTTTCATCAAAGGCCATTACAATAACTGCCGCCCCATAGCGCTTTACCTTAGTAGCCTGTTCTATGAAAGTTTCTTCGCCTTCTTTAAGAGAAATGGAATTGACCACTCCCTTACCTTGAATGCACTTTAATCCCGCTTCAATAATCTCCCATTTAGAAGAATCTATCATTATGGGAATTCGGGCGATATCGGGTTCTGCGGCTATCAAATTAAGGAACTTTACCATAGCCGCCTTGCCATCCAGCATCCCTTCGTCCATGTTTACATCTAAGATCTGAGCTCCTCCTTCTACCTGATCTCTGGCAATTTCAAGAGCCTCATCGTACTTCTCTTCCTTAATTAGGCGGGCAAAACGCTTGGAGCCGGTCACGTTGGTTCGTTCACCCACATTTACAAAGTTACTCTGAGGCGTAACTATCAGGGGCTCAAGACCTGAAAGCCGCAGGGTAACTTTGTTGTTTTGATCTAGGTTTGGCTGCTTAGAATCCATGGTGCTTGTTCGGTGATTTTTTAGATAATTGAATCATTTGATAGCTCTGCGAAATAGTGTTGAATCATTCGAGTGATTTGCTTCCATTGACATGCTAATTAATTGTCTGAAACAATGGAATGTGAGCTATGGACTAACCTTGGTGAATACCTGGAAGCCTCCTGGGCAATGAGCCTTATATGCTCAGGCGTAGTGCCACAGCAGCCTCCCACAATATTGAGAAACCCATCTTTCAGAAATTCTCCAACCTGCTTTACCATTTCTTCAGGAGTTTGGTCGTACTGACCAAACTCATTGGGTAACCCCGCGTTGGGGTGTGCACTGGTGTGAAAAGGCGCTTTTTCTGAAAGGGTTTCTAAATACGGGCGTAGTTGTGCTGCCCCCAAAGCACAATTGAGGCCAATAGAGAGTATGGGCATGTGCGAAACAGATATCAAGAAGGCTTCGGTAGTTTGACCCGACAGAGTTCTGCCACTGGCATCGGTTATGGTTCCACTAACCATTACAGGCACGCGCTTTCCTTCTTCTTCCAGTAGCTCTGAAATAGCAAAAAGAGCTGCCTTAGCATTGAGTGTATCGGTTATGGTCTCTACCAAAAACAGATCGACTCCTCCATCTAACAAGCCTTTGGCCTGTTCTTTAAAAGCTATTCTTAACTGATCGAAATCAATGTTTCTAAAACCGGGGTCATTGACATCGGGCGACATGGAGGCCAGCCTATTGGTTGGCCCCATAGAACCGGCCACAAAGCGAGGCTTTTCCGGTTGCTCGCTAGTAAACTCATCGGCCACCTCTCTGGCAATTCTTGCCGATTCATAGTTAATGTCGTAAACAGCATCTTCCAAATGATAATCGGCTTGCGCAATTGTGGTGGCACTAAATGTATTCGTCTCCACAATATCGGCACCCGCATCAAAGTATTGTCGGTGAATTTCCTTGATTATATCGGGCCGGGTAAGGGAGAGTAAGTCGTTGTTTCCTTTAAGGGGATGAGGATGGTCTTTGAAACGATCGCCTCTGAAATCATCTTCAGTAAGCGTATGTCGCTGAATCATGGTACCCATAGCACCATCTAAAACCAGTATTCTTTCTTTGAGAATTTTCTCTATGTCGTAAGCCATTTTACAGATTTAGGGCTTACCGAGAAATTTGGAAGGATTACTCTCATCTTTTCCCCGATGCCTCGAGGCTAGGAATTAGCACCAGGTATTACCCAGGTTGCTAAGACATCTCAGGGCCTAGTCCCTCCGTCTTTCTTGATAAGCACTGCAAATAAAGCGAAAGTTTATGTAGCTACATAACTGGCAAATGGAAAATATGACTGAGGCTGATATTTCGAATGAGTAAATCGAAGTATTACATTGGTTGGGCAGGTCATTTTAAGAGACGTATGACAACCTTGAATGAGACATCCACAGCCCACTGTAATCTGGCTGAAGAAGAGCCTTCTCTGAATTTTAAACCGTATTCTTTCTCATATTCAATGGGCTTGCGATCATCGGCTTTCAATTGACTAGACATAGCCCCCAGAGCTATGGAAGACTCAAAGTAAAATGGGCCTGCAATTTCTGCTACAAAACCCAATTGAGTCCGTACTCCCACCCTTTTGTCAACCATACCATAGTTTACGCGCTCAAAGTAGTCGCAATCTTGCCCGCAACTCAGCTTATAAGTTCGGGTTCGGTCGAAACCAAGTTCATTATAGAACAACTCCAGTCCATAGTAGGGAATTACACCTTTAGATGCCTGAGAGACTCCTAAAACAGGCCGACCGGCAATTTGCAAAATTGGCTGTCCATGGCTTATGTATTGTTTAAAAATCAACGATGATTTAAAGCCTGACTTATTACTAAAATAGAGTTCATCATAGTTCAAAACATTTCTATCTATCAGCCCTCCAAGTCTTAGTTCAATTCCTTTGCCTGTTGGCCATACGTATTCACCCGCCAGCATGTGAGAAGTGAACTGGCCTATATACTGAGAACCATAATATTTGAGCATCAGCCTTGGCAAAACTTCAGAAGCAGAACCGTCAGGCTGACTTCTCTGCGCAAAAGCCTTGGATCCACAACAGAAGAGTACAATGTAGTAGAAAAAAACAAACCTACTCATTAGTCTATTTTGGCCAGAATCTGAAACACTCCGCTGTCAGTATAACTTACATTATAAATGCCTTTATCTGTTCTCACTATAAGGTGTGTTGGTGCGTGTATTACATCTAGAGGGGTATCATTGCCAAAATCGAAAAAGCCTTTTAACACTATATTATAAGGGTCGGAGATTCCATAGTGGGCTATTCCACCTCTCTCGCAAACGATTAAATGAGAGCCTCTAACGCTAAGGCCATAGGGCGCTTCTATGTTGTATGATTTGATAAACACCGGGGTTTCAATGTCGCTGATATCTATCACATCCAGTGACTCATCGGCATCGAATCGACAGCCACTATTGCGCAAAGTTGAAAAGGCCACACCATTAGCAGCTACTACCGGATCGCAAGCTGTCAGATGAGAGTAACTGGATATGAGATCGAGAAAGTTATTGTCGTCAAAACCGAGAAAGAACACCTGATTATTGCTACCTACCAAAGCATATTCACCGTATGGGTAAATGGTCTCAAGACCACCGGAGAAAAAAGTAAGCGAACGTCCCTCCGTCAATGATCCATCGTGCTGTATAAAATACTGATCAATGGCGTTTTCATGCAGCACCAGCAGGCTATTCTGCACTATGGCAAACTTGGCCAAAGATCCACCTGTTCCAGTGCCTCCCAAATCGGGGGTAAAATCGTTGCTGTCGGTCTGACAAGACACTACTATTATAGCCAAAAGGGCTAAAACCAAACTTCTTACCTGTAGCATTTAGGGTTATTTATAGTGGTCAATTGCCAGCCAACTACTCTTCCTTTCTTAGGATCGGCACATTCAAAATAATAACCAGTGCCAGGAGGAACGGCTGCGTTCAAATCTTCTCTGTTGAGAATTGACTCGTGTTCAGACAGCACTCTTATGTTGTTCAGATCATTGACATCGATGGCCAAAACAGACATAAACTGATTGACATACAAAATTCCATCTTTCATGGCCATATTTTCAGCCCCCAGTATTTTCAAAAAGCCTCTGTTCTGTGGAGCCTCTGGGTCTGTGTTGTCTATCAGATGAATCCCTTCTCCCGTTTCATTGATAAGCAACAAATTGCCTTTAAGATAAATTTGTCCGCCATTCACTATTGGTCTGGCTTCTTCTAAACGGATTGAAGCATCGTTGTCCGTAGCATAAACCGGCTTATACCCCACTACATCTCCTTCTGGAAATTCAGGAGGCGGATTGAAACATGCTTGTACCAAACATATTAAAATGAGACAAGTGTAAACTCTTTTAGACACAATCTAAGATAGGCTTACTTTCTGTAATGAAAGATGGTCATCAATTAAATAATTGTTATCAAATGCAACATTATTGCATAAACAAGAACTAATGAATACATGTATAAATCTGAAATTGAGTGTAAATTGGAGGCTTGAAGTTAGCAGCGATAGATATTGGTTCAAATGCCATTCGGTTTCAGGTAACTAATGTAATGACCTATGAAGGTCAGCACTATTTTAAGCGGTTAGAATACGTACGCTTTCCTTTACGGCTTGGTCATGATGTTTTTCAGCACAAGCGAATAGGCCCTGAGCAGGAAGATAAGTTCATTCGGCTGATGAATGCCTTTAAAATTCTCATTGACCTATACGAAGTAGATAAATACTACGCCTGTGCTACTTCGGCCATGCGAGAGTCTCAAAACGGACGCGAAATTGTCGAAAAGGTGAAACAACTTTTTGGTCTCAAGATCAACATTATTAGTGGAGATCGTGAAGCTGAATTGATTAACCGGGTGGTCATGGAAAAGCTGGCTAAGGGTACTTTTTTGCACATCGATGTTGGTGGAGGTAGCACAGAGCTAAACCTGATTAGAGACGGACGCAAGGTAAAATCGGAATCGTTTAAAATTGGCTCCGTAAGAACTATTCAAAGTGCTTCTTCCAAAGCGGTATTGAAGCGTATGGGCCAGTGGATAGAAAACCAGATTGTAGGCCACAAGGGTAGTATTACAGCTGTTGGTACCGGAGGGAATATTGCCAAGATTTATGAGCTTTCGGGCACCAAATCGAAAGTGAGAATGCTTCGGTTAGAAGCCATTTTGGAGGTTCAGAAACGTTTGTCGGCACTTACCCTGGAAGAACGCATTTTTAAAATGCATCTAAATCCTGACCGGGCCGATGTTATTCTTCCTGCCTCAGACATTTACCTCCATGCAATGAAATCGGCCAAAATTCAAAAAATTCAGGTACCCGATGTGGGTCTTAAAGACGGTATAATGCACATGCTATTTGAAAAGCACGTAAAGCAAAGCGTCATTGCATTGAACGACTAAAGTTTATAGGCGTTGTAAGTGAAGTCGTAAGGCCTCCCAGCCAAGATTCGCGCAAGTTTTTCGTTCGGGAAAATCTCTGGCTGCAGCAAAAGCCAACAATTCCTTACTGTCAGTGAGCTGTTCTGGACTTACAGAAGATTTATCATCAATCAACTCCAAAAATGTATCTATAATCAGCAACCCTTCCTGTATGGTTTTATGGCTCAATGCATCGCACATTACATCGGTTGATGCTTTTGAAATTGAACAACCAAAACCACTGAATTTCAATTCTTTAAAAACCCTATCTTCAATAGATACATAGAGATAAAACTTATCACCACATAGTGGATTATAAGCTTCTATTGTGGGGACCAAATCAGGAGCTTTACACTCATACCGGGGGACTTTTGCCCTACTGAGTATTACTTCTTTATAAAGGCTTTGCAGGGCTTTATTCATCGGAAAAAAGCAATGGCTTCTTTTAGTTGATCAACAGTTTGTTCTATCTCTTGCCCGGAAGAATAACAGGCCAATGATATGCGAGAACAGGCCGTTATTCCAAAGTGCTTCATAAGAGGCTGCGCACAGTGATGGCCCGCACGAATACTTATGCCCTCAGTTGCTAAATACGTAGCCATATCGTGCGGATGTACTCCCTCAGCGGTAAAGGAAACCACCGGGCATTGCAGGCTCGAAGATCTTCCCAAAATGGCCACCCCCGAAACCTCATTTAGTTTCTTTCTGAGTAGCTCATAAAGTGCGTTTTCATGGGCTTGAATATTGGCAATTCCTTGTTTTTCTAAGAATCCAATAGCAGCTTCCAAACCAACTATCCCTGCCAGGTTTAAGGTACCCGCTTCATGGCGATGTGGAAGCATTCGAAAAGTTGTATCAGATTCATTCACCTCTTGTACCATTCCGCCACCATAGGCCAACGGGTTCAATTCAGCAAGAACTTCATATGTGCCGTAGAGTACTCCAATGCCGGTAGGTCCGTAGGCCTTATGTCCGCTAAAAACCAAAAAGTCACAGTCCCATTGCCTCACATCTATGGGCTGATGGGCCACTGCCTGAGATGCATCTACGACTAAAAGAGCTCCTGAATTATGAGCCATCTGAGATAAACGGGAAATATCATTACCTATTCCTGTCACGTTAGAGGCAGCACTTACGGCCACAAGGCTCGTTGGCTCTTTCAACAACTGTGCATAAGCCTCCATGTCTATGGCCCCCGAGTCGGTTAGGGGAATCACCTTAAAAGGAAGCGAGCCATGCCGGGCAGCCATCTGCCAAGGCACAAAGTTAGAATGATGCTCCATGCCCGAAACCAACACTTGTCCTTCACGCTTTTGACTACCTCCAAAAATAGCCAGAGCAAGTTTATTCAATGCATCGGTTACTCCATGGGTAAAGACTACTTCTTCAGGCCTTGCAGCCCCTATGAACTTTGCCAGTCGCTGCCTTATGTCCACTACTCTACCCGTTACTTCCGTTGCCGGCCAATAGACACCACGTCCGGCATTGGCATTACTGAACTTGTAAAAGTCAGCGATGGCGTCAATTACACAATCGGGCTTTTGAGTGGTAGAGGCATTGTCTAAATACACCAATTCCTTTCCCACAGGTGTTTTCTGCTGGAATATTGGAAATTGCGATTTTATTGACTCCAAATTCATTTAACTCATCTTTTCGGTGATTGCCCGAGTATTTAAGGGTGTGCCGAAACCCAAACCTCTCCATCCTCAAACACCTCTTTCTTCCAAATGGGTACTGTTTTCTTCAAAGTATCTATGGCAAATTCACAGGCCTTGAATGACTCCTTTCGGTGAGCAGAAGAGCAAGCAATCACTACTGCGGCCTCTCCTATGCCCACCCTGCCTACTCGGTGGTGAATGGCCATATCGTACAAGTGCCAACGCTCAATGGCTTCGCGAGCAATTTTTTGCATCTCTTTTAGGGCCATGGGCTCATAGGCCTCAAAATCCAAATATTTCACCTCTTTTCCCTTTGTCTTGTTGCGCACATTACCAATAAAGACAACCAGGCCCCCGCTGCCATTATCAGCAACGGAATTAATACACAACTGACTATTCAGCGGCTCCGAAGTAATTACAATGTTTTCCATTAACCTCCACTTACGGGCGGAATTAAAACCACCTCATCATTTTCTGTCAGTTCAAAAGAATCATCAACATAACTGGTATTAACGGCAAACCTGAGCGATGCCAATTGCTCAAATTCGGGAAACCGGTTCACCAAACAGGTACGCACCTCTCCTACACTCTTTCCTTCAAAATCCAGGGTCATCTGTTTTTTTCCAACAATGTCTTTGGCGATACCAAAGGCTGTTATTTGTATTTTCATTTTCCGTTTTGTTTGAGCGTAACGCTCAAGGGTTTAGTTGATCTTGCTTTTTTGAACATTGACCATAGGCCAGAATGGTTCAATAGGCTGTCATACTTTTATCGATCTCTTTTTGCCAGGCCGTAATACCTCCTTTAAGGTTAAGGAGGTTATTAAAACCTTGCTTCTGAAGCAGTTCAATAGCTTTTTTACTCCTTCCGCCTGTTTTGCACATAATCACCACTTCTCTGTCTTGCGGAATTTCACTCGACTTGTTCAGTACTTTATTCAGCGGAATTAACCGACCTCCTAAATTAGCAATTTCATACTCGTAGTCTTCGCGTACATCGATCAATTCGAGTGTTCCAAGACTCATTTTCTCTTTCAATTCATGTACACTAATCTCACGGATTGAAGACTGACCTACAGCGCCTCCACAAAAAGCTTCATAATCTACCAAGTGGGTTATAGTGGGCTCTTTTCCGCTGAGAGGATTCTGGTCGTTTTTTTCTACAGACAGTTGAAAGGTGCTAAAATCCAATGCATCGAAAACAAAAAGCTTTCCACTCAGGGTTTCGCCCACATGAGTCAATAACTTAATGGCCTCATTGGCCATCATTGCACCAATAATTCCCGGGAGTACTCCCAAAACTCCCCCTTCGCTGCAACTGGGCACCATTTCGGGTGGTGGTGGAGAGGGAAAAAGGTCTCGATAGTTGGGGCCACGGCTTCCGTCTTTGTGAACCGCATTGAACACCGACACCTGCCCTTCAAAACGAAAAATTGCTCCGTATACCAGAGGTGTTTTTAATAAGTAGCAGGCATCGTTAACCAAATAGCGGGTGGGTAAATTATCTGAACCATCAACAACCAAATCGTAGCCGCCAATGATCTCCATGGCATTGCGCGAGCTAATGGCCTCCTCGGTCACATCGAACTTCACATCCGGATTCAACAGCGCAAGCTTTTTGGCCGCAGTTGATGCCTTTGACTGTCCTATTTCCTGTGTATTGAATAGTACTTGCCTCTGTAAATTGGAAAGTGATACCTCATCGAAATCAACAATACCGATCCGGCCAACCCCAGCCGCAGTAAGATATTGCAAAATGGGCGCACCAAGTCCTCCGGCTCCAATAACCAACACCGAAGCATTCAGTAATTTCTGTTGTCCTTGTTCACCAAACTCCGGAATTATAATCTGACGAT
Organism: Roseivirga sp. UBA1976; assembly: GCF_002336325.1. Taxonomy (NCBI): domain Bacteria; kingdom Pseudomonadati; phylum Bacteroidota; class Cytophagia; order Cytophagales; family Roseivirgaceae; genus Roseivirga; species Roseivirga sp. UBA1976. Next base: position 13,304 of record NZ_DDDQ01000147.1, read on the forward strand.
TGTAGCGAAGTAGTTCTTCTTTATTCAATGGCTTTTAGCATTTTTTGGTAATCTATGGGGGTGTCAATATCTGCAATAAATCGGTCGGAAGAAACCTCAAGTCGTTCGACAGCATTCAAATTGTGCTGAACAACTCCCGAACACCCATTGGCACCTTTATGGTTCAGAATCTCATGAAAATGTCTTTTGTCAAAAACAACGGGATTTCCCTTTGCTCCCTTGTAAATGGGAACCAATATGGTTTTCTGGGTATTCCGAAAAGATTGGATAAGACCGGTATAATCGCTGGAGCTTAGCAAGGGCATATCGGCCAGGCAAACCATAAGCGCATCCATTGACATTAGTTTGCGCAGTCCACACTGAATGCTGGAAGTCATGCCTCGTTCCGGTTGCGGATTAACTACCAAATCTACCTTTTCGTTAGAATCTACCTGAAACTCGCTAGCGTTTCTGCCCAACACCAGGGCTATTTTATTCACCTCGGAGTCTAACAAATGCGTAAGGGTAGCTGTAAGTATAGTGGTATGGCCAAAAGGCAGTAGCATTTTATTTGGGCCTTGCATCCGCGTGGAGAGGCCTGCCGCCAATAGTACAGCTCCTATCTTCATGACTGGAAGTTGGCGATTTTCTTCTAGTCATTCAACAAAAAAGCTGTCTCGACAAATCAAGACAGCTTTTAATAACTCGAACTCGCTGAGTTCTTAAATATCTACTTTGGCATACTTGGCATTTTTCTCAATAAACTCACGTCTTGGAGCAACTTCATCACCCATTAGCATGGAGAACAAATGATCTGCTTCTGCTGCAGACTCTATGGTCACTTGTTTTAAGCTTCGCGACTCGGGGTTCATGGTGGTTTCCCAAAGTTGTTCCGGGTTCATCTCTCCAAGACCTTTGTATCGCTGAACTGAAACGGAGTCTTCTTTGCCATCTTTGGCCATTTCTTGCGTAAACTGGGCTCGCTGCTGCTCGTCCCAGCAATAGCGCATTTCTTTACCTCGCTTTAGTAAATACAACGGTGGCAACGCAATATATAAGTAGCCTGCGTCTATTAGCGGGCGCATGTAGCGGAAAAAGAAAGTAAGAATAAGAGTTCTAATATGGCTTCCGTCAATATCGGCATCGGTCATAATCACTATTTTATGATAACGAAGCTTCTCCATATTGAGGGCCTTCTCGTCTTCTTCTGTTCCGAAGGTTACTCCAAGGGCTGTAATGATGTTCTTTATTTCATCATTGTCATAAATCTTGTGTTCCTGAGCCTTTTCAACGTTCAGAATTTTACCCCTTAGTGGCAATATGGCCTGAAAGTGTCTGTCTCTACCTTGCTTGGCCGAACCACCTGCCGAGTCTCCCTCTACCAGATAAAGCTCACTAATAGAGGCATCTTTAGAGGCACAGTCGGCCAGCTTGCCCGGAAGTCCGGTACCGCTCAGCACATTCTTACGCTGCACCATTTCTCTTGCCTTTCTGGCGGCATGTCTTGCCTGAGCGGCCAGAATTACCTTAGCCACAATTTGCTTGGCACTTTTGGGGTGTTCTTCCAAATAGGTATTGAGTACATCGCCAACAGCTGATTCTACCGCACCGGCTACATCGGAGTTACCCAATTTGGTTTTGGTTTGCCCTTCAAACTGTGGTTCGGCTACTTTTACAGAGATTACGGCCGTTAGTCCTTCTCTAAAATCATCTCCGCTAATTTCAATCTTTACCTTGTCCAGCAATCCAGACCGGTCGGCATAGGCCTTTAAAGTTCTGGTCAAAGCCCTTCTAAAGCCCGAAACATGGGTTCCTCCCTCTATGGTATTGATGTTATTCACATAACTCACCACATGTTCGGCATAGGAAGTATTGTAGCTCATGGCTACCTGCACAGGCACATCGTTTTTCTCTCCTTCAATATAGATGGGTTGTTCAATAAGGGTTTCGCGAGAATCATCGAGGTATTCAACAAATTCAAGCAAACCACCTTCCGAGAAGAAGGTTTCTCCCTTAAAAGAGCCGTCATCGTTGGTTTCGCGCTTATCAATCAGGTCGATTTTAATTCCTGCATTGAGGTATGAAAGTTCTCTTAAGCGAGAAGCAACGGTTTCATATTTGTATTCGGTAACAATGAAAATTTCCGGGTCGGGGTGGAAATGAACAATTGTTCCGGTTTTATCGGTTTTCCCCACCTCTTTTACATCGTACTGAGGTACACCTCGGGAGTATTCCTGCTGAAAGACGGTGCCGTTTCGGTGTACCGTGGCCACCAACTTGGTAGATAGAGCGTTCACACATGATACACCTACCCCATGCAAACCACCGGACACTTTGTAAGTATCTTTATCGAACTTACCTCCGGCATGCAGTACCGTCATTACAACTTCAAGAGCCGATTTTTTCTCTTTGGGGTGAATGTCGGTGGGAATACCTCTACCGTTGTCTTCTACAAGAATTGAGTTATCCTCTTCGATTGTCACTTTAATGTGATCGCAGTGACCAGCCAGGGCTTCATCGATGGAGTTGTCTACTACCTCCCAAATCATGTGGTGAAGTCCCTTAATACCAACATCACCAATGTACATGGCCGGGCGTTTTCTTACTGCCTCAAGACCTTCTAATACCGTGATGTTACCTGCTGAATAATCCTTTTTTGCGTTTGAATTTTCTCCGCTCATAAAATCTCTCTAACAATACATTGGGGACGCCTCAAACATAATGATAGATTGATCAAAAAGATGGGTAATGTGCGCCCCAAAACAAAGCACGAATATAAGTAAAATTGATCAGTAATTGCCCACAGAAAGCATAACTAATGTACAAGCTTCAAGACATTTTATTCCCTGCTTTTCGGCCATGTTTTTAAGTTCTTGATTTTCAGTGCCAGGATTAAAAATTATACGCTCCGGCTTAAGACCCAAAAGGTAATTGTACCACTCTTTTTGACGTTGCGGATTGATATACAGAGTTATGGTATCTACATTCTCTATCAATGGCTTATCGTATAAGTTCAGTATTTTTTCTCCAAACACTTCTCCTTCTTGTATGCCCACAGGAACAAAGTCATAACCCTTATCACTGAGCATCTGAGCTGCTTTTTGAGCGTATTTATAAGGTTTTGGCGAGCTGCCAATAATCACTGTTTTTTTCATTAACCAATATTAACGTATGTAGGTAGCACAAAAGAGGCTAATTGATTGGCAATAATTACCTTTGCCATCGTTAAAAGTTGAAACTAAGACAGAACTATGAAAGTTCATCTCACTTTATTAGGCATTTTTCTTTTCGGCTGGGCTGGAGCTCACGAGTTGGAAAGCATAGACTTTAGAGAGGTTAAGTCTCTCGCAGAGTGGGATGCAATTTTTGAAGAGGCTAAAACCAATAATAAGCTGGTTTTTGCAGATGCGTATACGGACTGGTGTGGCTATTGCAAGAAGCTGGACAAAGAGGTTTTTACAAACCCGGAGGTAATCTCTTACTTTGAGCAGCACTTTATTAACATAAAATTCAATGCAGAAACCGAATTTGGCTATCCGTTGGCCGATAAATATGGTATTGACGGCTACCCTACTATGCTCTTTCTTACGGGTGAAAGAAATGTGTTTTATCGCATTGGCGGTTTCGTTGAAGCTCCTGTGCTCATGGCGCATGGTAAAGAAGCCATTGAAAATTGGACTCTTCTGCCGGATCTGCTTCTAAAATATGATGCGGGGATAATTGAAAAAGAAGAGCAAAGGCAGCTTATAGGTATTTTATCAGCAACCGACCCCTTAAAGGCGCAGGAAGTGGCCAAAGAATTGGCCGATAGTTTTACAGATGAGGATTATATGGAGCTGGAAAACCTATGGTTACTGGCCAACTTTGAAAACACCATCAATTCACGCCACTTTAACTATATAGCCAACAACAAGGCAAAAATAATTGAGGCCCATGGAATAAGTGAGTTTACAGATTACATGAGTGCCATTTACAACCAAAATCTTCAACTGGCTATAAAGTATGGCGATAGAGAACTGCTGGAAAAAATCGTTTCTGTGGTTATTCCGCTTTTTATTGATCAGGCCGAACTCCCGGCTGCCCAATTTGTAACTCGTTCAGTTTTTTTTGCCGAGCGTGAAGAATATGACAGTTACAAGCTGGAAGTAAACAGCTATATGAACAACCACCTGGCCACTGATCAACAGCCTGATTTTGTCATAAGTACTGTAGTTGAAATTATTGAAAGCTTTGGAAGCCAGGAGTTATATGCTTTTAGCAAACAACTCCTCTCCGAATCTTTGAAAATAGAAGCCAACCGGTTTGAAACGCACGCTCTTTTAGGCTATATCAACGGTTTGCTTGGCAATTTTGACAGTGCAAATCAGTGGTTGGAAAAGGCCAAAAGTCTAGCCAAAACTGATGAGCAAGAAGGGTTTGTAGAAAACCTCAAGGAAGCCGTTCGAATGATGCAGTAGGCTCCTGATTTTTAAAAACTTATCCGTAGGCCTTAATCAGCATATCGGCACACTTCTCGCCATCCATGGCCGCAGAAAGTATACCCCCTGCATAACCTGCTCCCTCTCCGCACGGGTAAAGCCCCCTGATCTGAATATGCTCACAGGTTTCTCTGTGTCTGGGTATTCGTACTGGCGATGAGGTTCTGCTCTCCACTCCCACAATTTGGGCTTCGTTGGTATAGTATCCTTTCATTTTTCGTCCAAAAGCCTTAAAAGCAGCCCTTAGTCGCTCATGAATGGCTTCCGGAAGCACTTCATTCATATTGACACTAACTAATCCGGGTTGATAGGATGTTTCATTTAAACGAGAGGAAATTCTACCTTCCACAAAGTCAACCATTCGCTGAGCCGGTGCGGCCTGGGTTTTGCCGGCTACTTCAAAGGCCCTCTGCTCTATTTGTTGTTGAAAAGTAAGCGCTTTAAAGGGATCGTCAACCGTCTGAATATGCGCTACATCTTCCAGCTCAATGGCCGTAACAATACCCGAATTCGCAAAGCGAGAATCACGCCTGGAAGGACTCATTCCGTTTACCACAATTTCTCCGGGAGCCGTGGCCGCTGGTACTATGAACCCGCCAGGGCACATACAAAAGCTAAACACACCACGTTGTTTCTCATTGTAATAGGTCTGATGAACCAAGGCATATGAACTGGCCGGCAACCACGCTCCACGATCTACTTCACAATTGTACTGAATTCGATCGATCAATTGCTGGGGGTGCTCAATTCTAACTCCTAAGGCAAAGGGTTTGGCTTCAACAAAAACCCCTCTTTTATGAAGCAAGTGGAAGATATCTCTGGCTGAGTGACCCGTTGCAAGAATGACTCCCAGTCCTTCTATTCTTGTTCCATCGTGAATCACTACACCCTTCATCCGATCTTCTTCCATCAGGAAATCGGTGACCTTCGTGTCAAAGAGAATCTCTCCTCCTGAACCCAGAATGGATTGGCGGATCTCCTGAACCACTTTAGGAAGTTTGTTGGTACCAATGTGTGGATGAGCGTCTAAAAGAATATCTTCTGAGGCACCATGAGCCACCAGGATTTCCAGTGATTTTTGAATGTCTCCTCTCTTTTTGGAGCGTGTGTATAGTTTACCATCAGAATAAGTACCGGCTCCACCCTCTCCAAAACAGTAGTTGGATTCCGGATTTACCCTGTGTTCTTTGTTAATGGCAGCCAAGTCTCTTCTACGCTTTTGCACATCGCTTCCCCGCTCCAAAACAATGGGTTTAAAACCCAGCTCAATACAGCGGAGTGCTGCAAACATTCCGGCAGGACCAAACCCCACAATCACAACGGGCTCAGCATGAGATACATTGGGGTAATCTCTTTTGTAGGAAATGAGCGGTGGCAGATCTTCTTTCACAGAAACCAATGCCTCCATGTTCACCTTCACGCTACTACCACGGGCGTCAATGGAGCGCTTTAGTGGCCTCACTTTTACATCGGCCTCTTTTATTCCTGATTTTTTAATGAGTGCTTCCTCCAGCACATCAGGATTAAAGGCCTCCTCCGGCCTAAGGGTGAGTTTTATTATCTTCTGCATATAGAGTTTCTATCTCTAAAAATGGTAATCAGAAATCGGTTGATCAGCAATCAGTAAAACACCGATTACCAGACTAACTGTTTTCTGTTTTCTACTTTCTATTCAACTGCTCCAAAACCCAGTGTTTACCCCACTCCTCTTTTTCTTCTTCTGACCATATATCGGGAAAGAAAATTATTTTCTGAAAACGTGGCGGAAGGTACTTCTGCCAGTTGGTTCCTCCTGTTGCCGCAATATCTTCAGGGCTTCGCTGCAAATAGCGTACGGCAGACCGATAATGAGCCAAAGGCCAGTCTACGTTGGCCAGTAGATCGAATGCTTTGAGTTGCTCCACTATTCGATCTTCTCCGGGTTGCCCTTTGTAATGCTTTAAATACAACTGATTGAAGTTGCAGGTTTTGGTATCCTCGGCCAATTGTAAAAACTCCTTAGAGTACTTTTCTTCGAACTGCTCTAACGTAAGTGTTTTCTTTCCTGACTTTAGCTCAGTGGCGCCCGTCTTCCAATAGATACAATCGTATAACTGATCTATGGATGCGTAATCATCAAATTCATCTCGTTTATCTTTATTCACGAGGTTTATCAGGTCGGTTGCCCCAATCTCAATCATTCGGTACTGAGCCGATTGAAAGCCGGAAGAAGGAAGAAGAGACATTCGGAACTGAAGAAACTGCTCTTTTTCCATGCCCTCTGTCATAATACTGAACGAGTGGCAGAGGTGCTCGAAATAATTATTCAGTCTTTTTAACCTTGCTTCGAAGAAAGAAACATCGGGGTGCTGTCTTTCAAAAATCTGTTTCATTTCCCAACGGCAAAGCTTAAAATAAAGCTCAGTAATCTGATGGTAGCAAATAAAGACCATTTCATCAGGAAAACTGGTTTTAGGTTGTTGTAGCCCAAGTAGGGAGTCCAGGTTAATATAATCCCAGTACTTTAAATAATCGGCATGAAGTAGCCCATCCAGGTAAGAAGCCATATCTTGCCCCATGGCTTCATATTTCTCCGAAAGCTTTTGTAATCTATCAAGTATCTTTTGGTCTATTTCCGATTGGTTCATACGTTTGCATAGGTTAAAAAGTGGGTGCAAATTTGACCACAATTCATTCAGAAACCAAATTACCTATGGCTACCGATAAAGCATCTCAAATTCAGAAATCATCCAAGCAAGATCTTTTTGAACATCCGGACTTTTACTTACTGGACGACTTGTTGAGTGAAGAACATAAAATGGTTCGCTCAGCTGTACGTGACTTCGTAAAGCGAGAAATATCTCCGTACATCGAAAGCTGGGCTGAGCATGCTTATTTCCCTTACGAGATGGTTAAAAAGTTTGGAGAAATAGGTGCTTTTGGTCCACAGTTGCCCGAAAAGTACGGCTGTGGAGGCATGGACTACATTGCCTATGGTCTGATTATGCAAGAAATTGAGCGGGGTGATTCCGGCATGCGCTCAACGGCTTCCGTTCAGGGTTCTTTGGTTATGTACCCTATTTACAAATTCGGAAATGAAGAACAACGTCAGAAATACCTCCCTAAACTAGCCTCTGGCGAGTGGTTGGGCTGTTTTGGCCTTACAGAACCCGATCACGGATCTAATCCTTCGGGAATGACTACGCACTTTAAGGATATGGGTGATCATTATCTGTTGAACGGTGCCAAAATGTGGATATCGAATGCTCCACATGCCGATGTTGCCGTAGTATGGGCTAAGAATGAGGAAGGCAGAATTCATGGCCTGATTGTAGAAAGAGGCATGGAGGGCTTTAGTACCCCAGAAACACACGGCAAGTGGTCTTTGAGAGCCAGTGCCACCGGTGAACTGGTTTTTGACAATGTAAAGGTTCCGAAAGAAAACCTCTTACCGGGCAAAAGCGGGCTTGGTGCACCAATGATGTGTCTCGATTCGGCACGTTATGGTATTGCCTGGGGCGCCATTGGAGCTGCCATGGACTGCTACGAATCGGCCAGAAGATATACCCTTGAGAGAGAACAGTTTGGTAAACCCATTGCATCTTTTCAGCTACAGCAAAAGAAACTGGCCGAAATGTTGACCGAAATTACCAAGGCTCAATTGCTAAACTACCGTTTAGGACAACTATTCAATGAAGGAAAAGCAACTACTGCACAAATCTCTATGGCCAAAAGAAATGCTGTGGAAACCGCTCTGAATATTGCCCGTGAAGCGCGTCAAATGCATGGAGGAATGGGTATTACTCAAGAGTATCCTATGATGAGACACATGGCAAACCTGGAATCGGTAGTAACTTACGAAGGAACCCACGATATCCATTTACTTATTTTGGGTGCAGACATTACGGGAATTCCGGCTTTCAAATAAACTCCCTTAGCTACACCTTCTTAAAAGGCTCTTAGTATAAACTACCCCGACTGCGCACAGCCCGTGAGGGAAAGGTTGTTGACAATTCAGCAACCTTTAGCTAAAAGAGACACAGCAAGGATTACATAACAGCTATAGTAAGAAGTGGTTTTAGTTTCATTGTGGTTGACATGAAAACTCAATGATAACTTGACCTCAGGATATGCCTGACCGGAGCTACTTTTACGAGGATTCTTATTCTAAGTAATGCTATCGTCTATTGTTTATAAGCTGTTTTCTGCTGCTCAAAAAAACCGGAAGGCATAGAAACACTGCTAAAGTGGAAAACACCAGGCCTCCAATAGCTCCAATGGCTAAGGCAAACCAAAAATATTCGGACTCGCCTTCTACTAAAAATGGAATGAGCCCAAAACAGGTAGATAGAATGGTGAGCAAAATGGGTTGTGCTTTTCCCAGAACAGACCGTATAACCGACCTATTGTAGTGCTTTAGGCGGGTATTGTTTAAGTCGTTCACCACAAATATTGAGGCATTTACTACCAGTCCACCAAGCATTATAAAGGCCGCAAAGCCTCCCGGATCGAACCGAAAATCGAACAAAGAAAAGATTAGAAATAAACCAATGAATGAAATGGGTATGGTTATAATGATGTATAAAGGCTGCTTGAGATTTTCGAAAAGAATAGCACAAACAAAGAAAATACCTACCATAAGAAGCGGCAATAAGCTGTACTGTCGCTGTTTCTGTTTAAAACTAAAATATCGGTTGTTAGATTCTATACTATAACCAATTGGAAGGATCTCCTCCATTTCTTCTATACTCTTCTCCAGATATTTTCTCCCAAAATTCGAAGACCCCAAATAATCGAATGAAAGTCTTCTCAGGTATTGCCTGTCTTCTTTCTTGAGTTCATTGGCGGTTTCTTCAAAAGTTAGTGTGGCATAATCCTTTATCTTTACCAGACGTGCAGTATCTATAGGTAGAGCTTCTTGCATTAAATCCCATTTAGAGAACTCTTCAGCATTTTTAGCCTTTATATACACTGGTAGTCTTTGGTTGTTAAGGTTTGCCTCGAGAGAGCGGCCCCCCGGCTTCGTAAGATCGCCAAGTGTTTGGACAATTCTACTTCGGCTAAGGCCTGCATCGGCCAGTCGCTGAACATCGAAATTAAGCACATACTCCGATGTTTTTACACGTGAGTAGCCCAATTGTGCATTGGTATTTACTTTTTGAACCCGCACATGCTGCTCCAGTCTGTTCGCAAAAATTTCTGCCTGACGCCCAAGTTCATCATAATTATATCCTTTCATAATTACTGAATAGCTCGGAGTCTGATTACTCTCGCCTCCTACACTAAAGCCTTGGCCTATTCCAAAAATAGACCATTGCACTCCGGTTAAATCTAACGAACGTGCCTGTAGCCTCGCTTTGAGCTGGTATGGCATAGCACTGTTATCATAGGCTTCTTCAAAAGTAATTTCTATACTGCCAGAGAGATTATTCACGCGTGTCACGTACTTGTCTATACCTTCTACAGTGGTCAAGTATTCTTCTATTTTAGACATAGCATAATTGGCATCATTTAGAGTAGTCCCGAATGGCAAGCGCGCTACCACCATTAACTTAGTTCGCTCGGGCGTACTATAATAATAGCCTTCGTATACTTCGGTGACGAATTTGCGAAGGGCCCCTCCTAAAGCCTTATCTACTATGGGTCGAATATCGTCCTGATACTTATCGCTCCCGATCGTTTTATTGTACCAATCTTGCCCTTCTATTTGCACAGGCAACTGAAAGACCGGTAGACCGAAAGCCAATATAACCACCACAATGAATGCCTTACGGTAGCGCACGACAAAGCTTATAATTCGACCATAAAATTGGAAGCCTCTAACCTTTCTTCTGAGTTTACGGAATGTGAGTGCGGTCTCTTTTCTCTTGAGTTGATAACCAAAAAGGAGCTGATAAAGAGCTGGGGTAAAAAACAGGGCTATTAGCAAAGAGGTAGCCAGATTAATCGATACTACAATACTAAAGTCTGTAAGGTCCCTGCGATCTTCTTCAGGCAATAGAAGTACAACCAGCAAGGCCAGTATAGTGGTTATGGAGGCTGCCATCAGAGCCAGAAAGATTTTTGAATTCTTTTTACGATGCAGATGATCGAGCATTACAATGGCATTGTCCACAATGAGTCCAAACGATATTGTGAGTCCGGCTATGCTATAAATATGCAACTCTACATTTAATGCATAGATGATGATAGCCGTAATGCACAGATTAACCAAAATACCCAGAAAAAGCGTAAACAGGTAGCGCAGATTACGATTGATAATAAAAATAAAGAGCACGAGAATAGCTATGGACATACCCGTTCGCATATAGATTTTGTCCATTTCTTCCTGAAGATACTCTGTTTCATCTTGTTCTAATCTGATCTCAACATCGGAAGGTAGCTGATGTTTTAGCTCTTCAATCTGAGCTCTGACTTGTTTAGCCAGTACAATCTTATTGACTGAGGGACGGGCATATACAGACATATAAACGGCATTTTGCCCATTAATGCGTGTATAAGAAGTTGGTTCTTGTTCCTCTACATATACACTGGCAATGTCTTTCAGATAAATGGGTTTACCGGAAACAACAGCCACTTCAGTTCTCTCCAGATCCGGTAGATCGGGTATTTGGGCAGTAGTCTTGAGAAAGTATTGTTGCCCACCCGGTAGTTTGGCTAAGCCTGCATACACTGCACTATTGTAACTATTTAACGCCCTGGTAATATCGGCTTTGCTCAGCCTGTACCTGATCAAAGCCATGGCATCAAAATCTATGGTTATTTGCAACGGGTTTCCACCGCTAATTTCAATACTGTGTATATCCCTGAGCTGGCTAAGCGGTTTTCTGACATACTCCTCTACATCTTGTTGCAGCTTGAAGGGAGCGTATGGCCCGTTAATCGAAAACATGAGCATAGAACTACGCTGCTCATCCGCATCCTGTCCACCCCGTTGGTCTACCCTTGGGTAACTCATGTTCTCAGGTAGCTTTTTGTATAGGTTTCGAATAATGGCATTCACCTCGAACTTTCTAAATTCCATATCCTCCCCTTTATCGAAAGTCATGGTAATGTAGCCTCTATTGTATGCCGATGTGCTTTCTAAGGTGTTGGTGCCTTCTATTTGTGAAAGGGCATTTTCCAAAGGTGAAGTTGCCAGGCGCTCCACAATATCGGGCGAAGCATTGGGCAAGCTGTAGCTTATATGTAACGCTGGAGTTGAATATGTAGGCGTAAAATTGATGTTGAGCCCGGGAATACAAGCCACCCCAATAATAGCCAACACCAGAAAAATAATTACTACTCTAAAAGGTCTTTGTGTCTGCATTCAGGAACAAAGTAGCAAGGAAATCACAAAAATCCACCTCTCAGGGTATAATTACTCACATTCACTGATAACCTTTAAATTGATCTTAAATACGTAAGCAATTATATTATTAAACTTTTATGATTTTTTATATTTATTATTTGCTTTAGTTAAAAAAATTATTCTACTTAGTTTTACTTTCAATTCCGGAAAGAAAGAAGGAAGCTCATCCTGCCTTTTGGCGCAAGAGCAATTCGAGTGTCTGAATTTGTGATTCAGATGGACTTTGCACAACCAACTCTTGTAAATAAGTAAAAGAGTAAATGTTAAACCTGTCAAGTTGAGTCTAAATTTTAGCTCAGCTTGACTTTTCTACTTTAGATAATGAGATATTTACCGATTCTATTAATCCTCTTATTTTCCTGCAGAGAAAATGATAAAAGAGCAACAGTTCTTTATGAACCTAACTCAGTTAAAAATGTTGAACCAGAAATAGTTGATACAATCTCCTTTGAGGAAAATTATACTTATATCAATGCTGTTATAGGCATATCTGACATTAACAATAACCTTCAAGGGTTTTGGGCTCACGATGGCAAAGGTTTGTCAATATTTAAATATGATAAGGAAGGAAAAATTCTGAACAAAATTTCACTACCAACAATTAACGAACCGTATGGCTTAAATAGAATAACAGATTTTAAAATTATCAATGAGGATTCCATCTTCGTCTATGATGGAGAGTTCTCCAGACTTAACTTGGTTAATTCACAGTCTGAAATTATTAACAGTTGGAAAATTTATCAGTACGTGGAAGAAATTTCACCCGAATTTTCTAATGAAATTGTGGATTCATATTTAAACGAAACGAATGAGCTGATTTTAGAATTAAGCGGATATAGCAATATATATTATACTTCTGACCCTAATTTCTTTGAAAAAAATACACTTCTCTATCAAATCAATTTAACCACCGGAAAGGTGAAAAGTGGCATAAAATATCCGCAGAATAGTCCTTACAAAAACTACCTTTTCTGGAGTGGTATAATACCATACATTAGAAAAATTGACTCGACCTATCTTACAATTTTTACACATGACGAACACCTATATTTCCATGACCAAAACCTTGAATTAATTTCTAAGTATTCAACACTACCTACTAATTTTCCACGGGGTCGTGGAAATGAATGGGGCACTAAACAGAAAATGAATTATGCTAGAATAAATCGAAAATTGAATGGTTATAATTTTAAAATAAAAGAACCTTTTGAAACGAAAAATGGAAAACTTTTAGGTAGAGTCTATTCTGCACCTTTAGGTGACAACCCCAGTATTCCAGACGACATGCAAAGTTTCATGAAAGGTAATTTTAAATCTAAATATTACTTAAAAATATTTAATATTAATAAGAATTTTCAAAAAATATATAACTATATTGAGATAGGATACTTAAACCTGGGTAACCTGATTTTTATCGATAAAAATGAATTCTACTATTTCCTTGAAAACAATCCGAACAGAGAGAGCTATCGAATATTTAAGGTACAGCTCAAAGAATTAACCACTTGAGGTTGTATTAGGCTCTCCCTCCCCCTTTTAAATAGTTTCTAGTTTAGATAATTTGAAACTATTTTTAGCCTAATGAAAAGCACCACACTATTACTCAGTCTTTCTTTGTTTATACTATGGCTATCAAATTCGAATTTGTTTGCTCAATCTTCAAATCCAGAACCATGGTTGGCATCAAGCGAATATTCACTAGTTTGGGCATATACTAGTTTAGATTCAATAGAGAGACATGGGTGCTGTGTAGAATCATCCGAAGACAACGCATGTAATTTAACAGTGCAGACTGATCAAAGTCTTTGTAAAGCAGGAAGAACAATAGGTTTTATGAAAATTTGGGATATAGAAACCAAATAATCTGAGTAACTGGGTTCCATAAATGAAACCCATTCTTTTTGTAAGGTTCCCCAAAGTTTGTCCGGTTGAAATTAGAGTATAACTCTTAAATTTAAACGATAAGGACAATGAGAAAATCACGATTTACAGAAAGCCAGATCATAAGTATTCTGGCACAGCAAGAGCAAGGGATGAAGGTTTCCCAGATATGCAGGGAGCACGGCATCAGTATCCCTACTTTCCACAATTGGAAGAGCAAGTATTCAGGCATGGATGTCAACCAGCTCAGGAAACTCAAAGAGCTGGAGGCAGAACACGGCAGGCTCAAAAAGATGTATGCCGAGCTTTCGTTGGTACACCATGCCTTGAAGGATGCAATGGAAAAAAAGCTGTAGGGCCTGAGAAGAAAAAACAGATGGTTGAATTTATGCAACAGACCCATCGGTTGAGCCAGCGTCAGGCCTGTAAAGTAGTCCGGCTCCCCAGGTCAAGCTTTGCCTACCGGAAAACAGGCAGGCCAAGTGATCAGCTCATCATGGATGAACTTTCTGCCCTTGTGGACAAACACCCTTCCATAGGGTTTTGGAAGTGCTACCACAGGCTTCGGAAAGCAGGCAACGTATGGAACCACAAACGGGTTTACCGGGTCTATACCTCCATGAAACTCAATCTCAGGAGAAGGGCAAAGAAAAGGTTGCCGGCCAGGGTGAAACAACCATTGGCCCAGCCAAATAGTGCCAATCAGGTTTGGAGCATGGACTTTATGCAGGACAGCCTTTGGAACGGAAGGAAGTACAGGCTGCTCAATATCATGGACGACTATAACAGGGAACTGCTCACCGTGGAAATAGACACCTCACTGCCATCGGCAAGGGTGGTCAGGGCCTTGGAACGGATAGCTGAAGACAGGGGGCTGCCAAAAGCTATAAGGGTAGACAATGGCCCGGAGTTCATCAGCAACAAACTGGGCCAGTGGTGCACCAAAAACCAAGTAGAGCTCCTGTTCATCCAGCCCGGAAAACCGACACAGAACGCATTTATTGAACGCCTCAACGGCAGCTTGAGAAAGGAAGTTCTCAATGCATATGCTGTAAGCTTCCCCAGAGTTCGTCCATTTAAAACTAGAAGATAACTCATCTATTAAACTTAGGGAGCCAAATCATGAGCATACTCCAAAAAACTTCCCCTTAAATAGTTTCTAGTTTAGATAATTTGAAACTATTTTTAGCCTAATGAAAAACACAATACTTGGAGTACTTTTTTTCTTTACTCTTTATAGCTGCCAGAAGCAATCGCAGAAAATTGAAGAACCAAATACTGAAGCGCTACGGTCACAAGTAAAACCTACAGAGGTAGTCACCGCCCGTGCCCGGTTCGGCACTTTCGAATACCGCATCAATGCTTCAGGACAACTGGCATCAGCCAACGAACTGAAGGTAACTTTTCAGGGCTCGGGCTATCTGGAAAAACTCAACATCAAAAATGGCCAGGAAGTAAGAGCCGGACAGGTTTTGGCTGAACTGCAAAACACCAATGAAAAATTTGCTTTAGAAAAAGCGAAGTTAGCCCTTGAAAAGGCCTTAATACAATACCGATCTGACTCCCTCGGCCGAACAAGAATAACCGAAGAAGCCATTCAAACCCTACAGCTGGCATCCGGATTAAAAGATGCCCGGCTCAACTTGCGAGAAGCCCAGCTTAATCTGGAAAAAACGCTGGTTAAAGCTCCTATTGCTGGGGTTATTGCAGGTCTTGAGGAAAAGCAAGGCAACATTATTTCTGCAGGAAAAGACCTTTGTGTAGTATACACACCCAACCAAATGGTACTGACTGCTAATATCTTAGAGTCTGATTATGGCAGTATAAAACTAGGCCTTAAGGCCGATATTTATCCCCTTGCCTTCCCAGAGAAACTGTATGAAGGTACTCTCATAGAAATAAACCCTAAAGTAGACGAGAAAGGAATGGTCGAGGTAAAACTCTTACTATCTGACGCCCAAGGTTTATTGCCCGGGATGAATGCTCAAGCGGTTATTCGTGCCCCGCAATCAGAATCAGTTTTGGTTCCGCGCGAAGCCGTAGTAATAAAGTCAGGTCGCCCGGTAGTGTTTACGATGGTAGATGGGCTTGCCCAATGGAAATATGTTGAAGTAGGCAAAGACAATGGAGTAGATATTGAAATAACCAGTGGTATAAACAGTGGCGATGAGGTTATTATTACCAACAATATCCAATTGGCTCATGAGGCAAGAGTAGTGAAAGCCCAGATGAACGGACAAACGAACTAAGCAAACCCATGGTAAAGTTCCTCATTAACAGGCCTATTGCGGTATTTTTGTCCTTTATTGGTATACTTTTCTTTAGTGTATTGGCCATTCGCCAACTCCCCGTTTCCCTACTACCCAATATAGAAGTACCCTCGGTTGTCATTAAAGCAGACTACCCAAATACTCCTTCCCGAATTATCGAAAACAGTGTCTTACGTCCCATCCGGTCAGAACTCAACTCGCTCAACAACTTAAAGTCCATTGAAAGTACGGCAGGCAGTGAAACCGGACTCATAAGGCTTGAGTTCAACTACGGTACCCGCATGGATCTTGCCTATATAGAAATCAATGAAAAGATAGACCGATTGCAGGAGACTCTTCCCAGAGGTATGGACAGGCCTAAAATTATCCGTATCAATACCTCCGACATCCCCATAATCAGACTTCAGCTTATACCCAAATCCCCCTCCGACTTCATCGAAGTATCTAAGTTGGCCGAAAGAGTACTGAAAAAACGGATTGAACAACTTTCAGGAGTTTCTATTGTAGACATCAATGGGTTTCGCGATGAGTTCATAGCCATTATGCCGGACCGGGCCAAACTACAGGCCCTTACGATTCCCGAAGAGCAAATTGGACAAGTTTTACAAAGTGCCAATCAAGAGTTAGGTCAACTATCTATTAAAGATGGGCAGTATCGCTACTTCGTGCGCATGGCCAACCGGCTTGGCAACTTAGAAGAAATTAAGAACCTCCCATTGATTAATTCAAAGGGTGACATTGTGCCTTTGCACCGTGTGGCTACCGTAGCTTACCAACCCGAAAAAGTATTGGGCTATCACCTGTTCGGCAAAGAAGAAGGCTTGGTCATTACCATTCACAAACAAAATAGTGCTAAAATGACCGAGTTGGTTCCTTTGGTTTACGAGGCAGTAGAACAGTTTAAAAAGGACTATCCGAAAGTGAATTTTCACATGACTCAGGATCAAAGCAACTTGCTAAATGCAGGTATAAACAACCTGAAAACCAGTCTTATATATGGTGGTATTTTTGCCTTTGCCGTTCTTTTTCTATTTATGGGCAATGTTAGAATGCCCATTATAATGGGCATTACACTTCCTGTGTCCCTAGTCATCAGTTTTTTACTGTTTCGCGCGGCCGGTTTAAGCATCAATATTATTTCATTAAGTGGCCTGGCCCTTGGACTGGGAATGCTCATCGACAATGCCATAATTGTTATTGATAATATTACCCGTAAAAGAAAAGAGGGTCACTCACTTATTGACGCCTGCATAACCGGTGTTAACGAAGTTATGGCCCCTCTAATCAGTTCGGTATTAACCACCCTGGCCGTTTTTATACCTCTTGTCTTTTTGAATGGGCTATCGGGAGCACTTTTTTACGACCAGGCCGTTTCGGTGGCCATAATTTTAGGTACCTCGTTAATGGTTGCCTTTGTACTGCTTCCCCTACTATACCGCATGTTTTTTCAACACCACAAGGGAACTATAAAAGAAGACAGCTTTATATTCAGAGGAATATTAAAGGTATACAAACTGATTTACCGAGCCCTCTGGCGATTTAGAATAGTGAGCTTTCTTCTACTGCTGCTACTCATCCCTGGCTGCTACTGGATGGTTAACTTCATCGACAAAAAAGGATTACCTGAAATTGAAAAAACAGAAACACTTCTACAGTTAAGTTGGAACGAGCCTATTGATGCGGCCACAAGTATGCAAAGAATAAAAGCCTTGCTTGAAGAAATGAATATTGAGGCCATCACTGAATCAGACATTGGACTGAAACAGTTTATTCTGTCCGTGGATGAAGGAAGTATTGAACAGGCCGATATTTATTTCAACTTTCCTTCGGCCGAAGAAAAACGCCAAGGGGAGTTGTGGCTGCTAAACTACCTGCAAACCAGACACCCGCAGGCCAGCGTAACTATCCAGGATGCACCCAACGCTTTCGATCAAATATTCAATAAGGAAGGTTTCTATTTTACAGCCAAGTGGAAAACTCTTCAGAATGACGAATTACTGGATCATTCGGCCTATACCGAACTGGAAAATGAAGTAAACAAACTGGTAGAAACAGCGCCATTGCAAGGCAAAGGGTTCATCTACGAAGATGCTCTGGAAGCCACCATAAATAGTCAGAAGCTATCTGCATATGGCATCAGCGAAAACGAGGTAAAGAATGTACTTAGCAAAGCGCTAGACGGTTATCTGGTTACTGAAATCAGACGCTTTGGCGAAGTAATTCCCGTGCGTGTACAACGCCCGAAGGCCGACTTAAGAAGTCAATTATCACAAGCTACCGTACGCGGCAAAATGAACCAGGAGTATCCACTCAGCGAATTCGTACAACTCTCGTTTACCAGTACAGAAAAAAACATAACAGCCGATAGAACGGGTATCTATCAATCCATGGAATGGGAAGAACTATCAGAACAAGATATTCAAAAGCTTATGAACCAACTTCCGGAAAAGGCGGCTGAATCTGGGTTGATGCTGGACTTTGATGGCACTTACTTTGAAGACCTTGAAAATTTACGGCAGCTCGTTTTTGTGTTATTAATTTCTGTAGCCCTTCTTTACTTTATTTTGGCGGCTCAATTTGAGTCACTGGTACAGCCAATGATCGTAATTTTCACATTACCACTAGGTATTTTAGGGGCGCTGCTCATTCTGCAGTTTAGCGGAGGTAGCCTCAACGTTATGTCGGCCATTGGAATAATCGTTATGCTGGGAATTATGGTAAACGATGCCATACTCAAGATAGACACTATCAACCGATTGGTAAGGCAAATTGACAAAACACACAAATCAGCCTATAAAGAACAACTTGCCATGGCTATAGCCAAGACGGGTGAAATACGATTAAAACCCATACTCATGACTTCGATTACCACCATTTTGGCACTTCTGCCAGTCGTTTTTTCCTCAGGTATTGGGGCAGACCTGCAACGGCCTCTGGTATTTGCCGTCATTGGTGGGCTCACAATCGGAACATTTACGGCACTCTTTTTTGTGCCTCTAGCCTACTGGTTCATTAGCAAAAAGAAGGCTTAGAACCTCCTCTTCCCCCTCCCTGCTAAAGGATGGTTGGGTATGAGAGAGCTATACTCCGTCTCCAATCGGTCAGACCGCATGCGATGGTGTGATCAATAATAGTCTATGAAAACCAAGACAGCTAACCTCTTCCCCTCACAGTATTAGGAAAGGAACTTTTTTTTGGGGGGTATAGACACCTTATTAGGCTTAGTGAGTCACAGGTTACAAAAATGAACGTAATAAAAAAAGGTTACAGCTTTTTCAAACTGTAACTCTTTGGTTTTCAAGAGCCCCCTGCCGAGATCGAACCAGCGACCTACTGATTATAATGAGAATCACCCACATAAATTATTAGGTAGATTATCACCAAACCAGTTCAATGTCTTGAGCAAAAGCAAGGATATTAAAGATAAAAAATTGAATTTAGTCCTGTCCTATAAAGGGGAGGTTACAACATCTTAACAAAATCAGGTGCTCTCAACACAAAAAATTGAGAATATTGAGGTAGAAAACTTTAATTCTGAATCTTCAAGATTGCACGAAAAACTTGAGAATGAGTATAGCCTTATCTACTTTTTTGAAAACGGTATGTGTCAAGCATGTGTAGAAAAAGAATTAAAAAACTTTAGAACCATACTCTCTAACTTATCGATACCAATTATTGGAATCTTTAAGGGATATTCGAGTAATTATTTGCGAAACGACCCGTCATTTCAAGGATTAAAAGAACATATGTTTATCGCCTCTGATTACCCTACTGAGACTAAAAATTTAACTGGCACTCCTTTCATTGCTATTGTAAATGTTCAACATGAAGTTATTACAGCTAACCATGCCTCGAAAATCGACAATTTGGCATTTGAATACTTTCTCGATGTCGTACGGTCTATATCAAAGAATTAGTATTCTATTTTTTGTGGTTTTTACCTTCTTTACTAATCAAGTTAAAGGGCAAAATGAAGTTATCCATGGAGTCATTATCTCTCAGACTGACAGTTTACCGATTCCATTTGCTTCTATCGTAAATGTTACTAATGAAAAACTAAGTGCAGTTACAGATGAAAATGGAAATTTCACTCTTAACGTTTCATCTTCGAAGTCCGATGATTTGATTCACATTAGTAGCTTAGGATATTATGATACTTTAATCAAGGTAGATGAATTAACAGGGATTGAAAATATCATAAGACTCAAGGAAAAAGTGTATTCTTTACCCGAGTTTGTTTTTGGCAACGCCAATAAAACCTCAAAAGAAATTACAATTGGTAAAGAGCTTATGGAGCCTTCTAAACAGTTTTTTGAATTTACAGTGCCAGGATTGACACAGGGGGCATTGATAAAATCTAGGCATCTCAAAAACTCCAAATTAGTACAGCTTGGTATACACTTCAATGCTGTGGATCAGGTTGAAGGGAAATTAGCGATTAGAATATTAAATGTGAGTGTGGAAATGGCTAACGCAACACTTTACCCATCAGATCTTTTTAACGATTTATTAAAAGAACCAATTATTATCACTCCTAAGGCTAGTGGAACTCATTTCATAAATCTTGAACCCTACAATCTCTTCATAGAAGATGATGAGATTTTGATCTTGTGCGTACCATTAACGAAGTATGATGAAGCCAGTTTAAAAGAGGGAAATAAAGAAGTGTTAACACTCAGCCTTTACGAACAAAAGGAAAAAGGCATACATGCTTTTAGATTTTATCGTAGGCTAGATAAATATGCATTTATTAAGGAGAAGCCAGCCCCAGCTTTTTTTATAAAATTGATAAGGCAGCAATAAATAGAATT
>NZ_DDDQ01000087.1:0-12971 GCF_002336325.1 Roseivirga sp. UBA1976
GAATCGTACGAGTATCTTTTTTACAAACGAAGATGGGTTGAGTTCTTTTCCATCCTGAGCGAAGCCGAAGGATCTGCCCATGCCTGACTGATCCCTCGGTAAACTCGGGATAAAAAGTTTAGCTGATTATACCCAGCGCCTTGGTTTCTTTCCACCCACCACGGGTAAAGTCCGGGCAAGCTTGAGGTATTAAATAGTATCGATTGCGAATGAATCGTACGAGTATCATTTATTACAAACGAAGATGGGTTGAGTTCTTTTCCATCCTGAGCGAAGCCGAAGGATCGGCAAAATGTATGGCCGATCCCTCGGTAAACTCGGGATAAAAAAAGGATTAGCTAATTATACTTAAAGCCTTAGTCTCTTTCCACCCACCACGGGTAAAGTCAGGGAAAGCTTGAGGCATTCCGCCTTCAGCTACAGATTTCTCACTCAAAGGACCAACCGCGCTCCAGAAGCAACCTTCGTATACGTTTTGATCCAGAGGGGTGCCGGTGCGCAGACACTCTACAATGCGATAACGCATAATGCCGTCCATTCCACCGTGGCCACTGTTTTTGGTGCTCTCATTGAGCTTCTTGTACAGCGGGTGATCATATCTTTCATATAAAGCCGCCAAGGCCTCTCTTCCTTGAGCCCACTGATGATGGTTGTCGGTAAGTCCTTCCACACCACCCTCCAAAGCAACGCGTGTGGGGAAGCCGGCCAATGTGCCCAAAGTACCCTGTATTAGGTTAAGTCTTGAGTATGGACGCGGGCTGGTTTCGTCCCATTGCACCATAATGGTTCTGCCAAGTTCAGTTTTGATTATAGAGGTGTTCAGGTCGCCTCCTTTATACTCCAATTGATTCCACTTATGATCGGCTGCATAGTTGGCCTTGGCATATTTGGCCCTGCCCATTGCCGGAGTAGAGTAGGATACCATTGTGCCGAAATTATCGTCAGTTCTTGCCAGGTTCATATACTGTGCCACCGGACCCAAACCGTGAGTAGGGTAGAGGTTACCGTTTCGGTTGGCATAGTGGTGGGTTCTCCATGAGCCTGTCCCACGCTCCTGCTCTTCCATCTGGAACCGCAGTTCGTGTATGTAAGAGGCTTCGCCATGTAAAATATCGCCAATCAACCCTTGCCTGCACATATTTAAGAACATGAGTTCGTCTCGGCCATAGTTTACATTTTCCATCATCATGCAATGCTTTCCCGTAGCTTCAGAGGTGTCTACAATAGCCCACATATCTTCTATGGTGGTGGCCATAGGTACTTCTACAAATGCGTGAGCCCCCTTCTTCATGCTTTCAATAGCCATTGGTGCATGGTTCACCCAATTGGTGCTTATAATTACCGCATCCGGTTTAACTTCTTCAAGCATTTGCTTCCAGCCATTTTCACTGCCATGGTAGAGCTTAATGTCCTGATGGCGCTGTCCGTTGCCTGCTTCTTTACATCGGTCGGCTGAACGCTGCGCCCAGTCTTCGTATAAATCGCTTATGGCCACAATTTCAGTGCCTTCAAGACTGGCGAAGTCCCGGGCATGCCCGCTGCCACGAGCTCCCACTCCAATAAGAGCTATTCTTACACGGTCTAGTTTTGGGGCGGCAAAGTCTCCCATGTATTGAGAGCCGCTAGGTCTGGTTTGCTCTTCCTCTGAACAACAGGTAAATGCCGTTGCTGTAGCCAGAGCGGCAGCCGAAAGTGAGGTTTTCTTTAAAAAATTCCGTCTGTCGAGTTTAGACATAGTTTGTAGTGAGTTAACGTTGAAAGGGCATATTCTTACCTTTTTGGCATAAAGTCAAACCCTTTCTTAAGTTTGCTTGGCTTTCCTTTGATTTGCTGAAGCCTCTGATCATTTTAGTTCAATGAAAAAAATATTTCTGCAAGGGATTTTTGCCCTACTGCTGTGTGCCTGCTCCAAGCCCGGTACCACCGACCTGGTCAGCTTTGAGGTATATTGCGAAATGGTGGCCAATGGCGCCAAACCAATTGCTCTCAGCCACCCCATGACAATGGAGGAGGCCGATCGGGCAATGCCAGAATTTGCACAAGTGGCCCGGAAAAATAACTTGTATGTATACAGGGAAGATAACTTTCCGGTTAGCGCTTTGTTCCCCGCTGAGACTACCAGGGAAAGGTCTGTCTTCGTTATCTTCAAAGACAGCCTTCGGTTAGAGCAGTACAGACAACTTAAACAAGACATTGCCGAAAGGAGGTGGGACGATCAGTTGCTGGCCAGGCGCATGGGGCGTCTTTTAGGATATAGTACTCAGGGTATCAACCATTTGTTGATGGAGAATACCGCCTTTCGAACAATTAACTCTTTTGGTATTAAAGAGCAAACCACTCACCTGTACTATAATGATCTTGCAAGGGCTAAGCAGTTCTATGCTGAACAATTGGGATTTACCCCGCTTGAAGATAACCGTTTTCAAATAAGCTCTACGTCCTACATTCAGCTGCATGCTCTATCTGCCGAACACCCCAAAGAACAACCTAAATCAACGGCCATTGCCCTGCTTACCGATCAGTTGCCTGAATGGTACGCCTATGTTCAGAAGCTGGGAATTCCCATAAAGTATAGTTACAAACCTAAGGAGGGTGGACCACACGATGGTTTTGTGGCTATTGATCCTGAAGGATATCTTCTGGAGTTTGAGCAGTTCAAGCAGCATCCGGAAAATGAACTACTAATGGCTGCACTGAGTAAGGTGCCGTATTTGACAACTACTGTCGATTCTTTAGGCTTCTATGGCTCTATTACCTGGACATACCACCAAGATTTATTGGCACAACAAAATTACTATCAAGAGGTGTTGGGTTTTGAAATGGTAGCTGACCAGGGGTGGACAAAGATATTTCAGACCTCCCACAGTAGCTTTATAGGGTTGGTGGATGAACGAAGAGGCATGGAGAACTATGCCAACGAAAAAGCAGTGGAGATTGGCTGGAAAGTAGAACAATTGGAGGCTTTACAAAGCTATTTGAGAACCAGTAATCCCGGCTTCTCGGGTAGTCTGATTGGCTCTGAGTTATATACCTATCGTTTTTATTAGAGAGGAGTTATCTACTAAAATTAGGCTCTAAAAAAAATGTCATTCCGAACTTATCCGTTTAAGTAGATAGGTTCAGAATGACATAAAGTCATTTTCAAGACAATCTTTTTTTGACTGGGGCTGTCGTGCTTCTTATTGTTTTTCCAGGTTGAAGACATAACGCCCATCAGCCCCACTAACCCCGGCAGCTACACCACCCGAGCGGGTGTAATCAACGGTCATAGTAAGTGTAGGTGGCGTAGCACTTGCATTCAGCGATATGCTGTACACATTGGAATTGTCTCCATCGAAAATTACCTCATTGATGTTGTTTCCATTAAAGTCCCAGGTGCCACTGGCTCCAAAAAATGGATCACCATCAGTACTGGTGTATGTTTTGCTGGTGGCATTTCCCCTAATGGTCATGGAGAAGTTTTCCAGCCCGTTGGCAGGAGCGCCATCAAAGGTAACCGATGTAGCTACCCAGGTAACACCGGAAGTACCCGCAAGGTCTACTAGCCGTTGTTCTTCAGGGGTAAGGCTGGGACCATCATCGCCACCGCCTCCGCAAGAGAAGACAGTCAATACAATAAGCAGCAGGCTGAGGGGTAGAAAGTAGCTTTTAATCTTGTTCATGTTGGGTTTGTTGTAGAATCAATAATAATTACTTTTTCGGAAAAAATGAGCTTATACCAAGACTATTTGAAGTCGGGAATATGTAAACTCTCTGTACAAAATTCATATTCATGCTTTTGGTTGGAGCTTACTAATACTAGCTTATCTTCTAAAATAGCCTCTACTGACTTCCTATACCAGGCTATTCCTGCCGTATCTAAATTGGTAGTGGGTTCGTCTAAAAGGCATATCTCGCTTTGCGAATAAAAACAAAGCCCCAACTTAAGTCTCTGCTTCATGCCCGAAGAAAAATTTCGAATAGGTTTTTCGGCACTATTTTGCAGATACACCAATTCTACAAAGTCATTAATGGTTAACCCTACTTTGAGCTTCTTAAATTTAAAATGGAAGGTTAGGAATTCTCGAAGGGTAAACTCCTCAATAAGCTCCAGGTATGGTGTAGAAATATCGAAGTGTTGATAGACTAATTCTGTCGGTACCGGTTTGTTGTTGAACGTATAGGTGACCTTACCTTCTGAAGCCGGAATATATCCACATAGCACCTGTAAAAAGGTAGATTTACCACTGCCATTGCCGCCTGTTATAGCACAAGGCTTGCCTTTTTCGAAGGCTATGGATAGGTTCCTGAATATCCACTCACGGTTAAATTTTTTACCTAAACCTTCAACCGCAATCTGCATATTACTTGGCGCTATATCCTTTCATTACTCCACGGTCAGAATTTCTAAAGAAATTGATGATTTCATCGCGTTCTTTAGAGGGGGTCATTTCAAGTTCTACCAAATCGAGGGCTTTGGAGTTGTTCAACCCTTTAAGGAATATGTAGCGATAAATTTCCTGGATCTCCGCAATCTTCTCGTTGGAGAAACCGCGTCTTCTAAGGCCAATGGAGTTAATGCCTGCATAGCTGAGGGGTTCACGCCCGGCTTTGGTATAGGGAGGCACATCCTTTCGCACCAATGAACCACCGGAAACCATGGTATGGGCACCAATATTCACAAACTGGTGAACAGCGGCTGCTCCGCCAACAATAGCCCAGTCATTGATAGTTACATGGCCGGCCAATTGTACGGCATTCACCAAAATACAATTGTCGCCAATTATACAGTCGTGAGCTACGTGTGTATAGGCCATAATCAGGCAGTTCTTGCCAATCACAGTTTTGTTGGTGGCGTCTGTTCCCCTGTTCAGGGTTACACACTCACGGATTACGGTGTTGTCGCCAACCTCTAAAACGGTGTCTTCACCACCAAATTTCAGGTCTTGAGGAATGGCCGATACAACTGCACCGGGAAATATTTTTACGTTTTTACCAATTCTTGCACCTTCCATAATGGTCACGTTGGAGCCTATCCAGGTGCCTTCTTCTATGACCACGTTTTTGCTAATGGTTACGAAAGGTTCTATCACCACATTTCGCGCAATTTTGGCTTCCGGGTGAATGTATGCTAGGGGTTGATTCATTGATTCTTTACAATTCTTGCGGTCATAGATGCTTCGCACACCAGGGTGTTTCCAACGTAGGCGTATCCATTCATTTGAGCAATGCCTCGTTTGATTGGAGCCGTGAGTTCACACTTGAACTTGATGGTGTCTCCGGGGATGACCATTTTTCTGAATTTACATTTGTCGATACCGAGGAAATAGGGTGTGTAGTTCTCAGGATCGGGTACGGTGTTCAAGACAAGGATACCACCAATTTGAGCCATAGCTTCAATTTGTAGCACTCCCGGCATTACCGGGTTTCCGGGGAAATGGCCTGTAAAAAAGGGTTCGTTAACGGTAACATTCTTTATACCTGCTACGGTAGTTTCATCCAGATGAAATATCTTGTCTATGAGCAAAAACGGATATCGGTGAGGTAGAATTTGTGTGATTTGGTTGATATCCATTACCGGCTCAACGTTCGGGTCGTAATATGGTGCTGAGCTCTTATTGGCCATCATAGCCTTCTTTAATTTTTTGGCAAATGCTACGTTGGCAGCATGCCCGGGCCTTGCGGCCAGTATTTGTGCTTTTATGGGGCGGCCAACGAGCGCTAAATCTCCTACTACATCCAATAGTTTATGGCGGGCAGGTTCATTGCGGTGTCTAAGTTCAACATTGTTTAGAATGCCCTCTTTCTTTACCTCTACTTTGGGTTTGTTAAACAAACCGGCCAGGTAATCAAGCTCCTCGTCTTTAACCACACGGTCTACCACCACAATGGCATTGTTTAGGTCGCCACCTCGAATGAGGTTGTTTTTATAAAGCATTTCCAATTCGTGCAGAAAACAGAAAGTTCTGCTCGAGGCAATGTCTTTTTTAAAGTCTTGAATATCGGTTAGCGAAGCATGCTGGCTACCTAGTACTGGCGAGTTGTAATCGACCATTACCGTAACCCGAAAATCGTCTAGAGGGAGTGCTGCAATTTCTACGTCTCTTTCCGGGTCGCGGTACATTATGCTTTCGGTGACCTCTAGAAAGTTTCGCAGTGCATTTTGCTGCTGTACGCCCACCTTCTCCAAAGCCTCAATAAACATTTTAGAGCTGCCGTCCAATATTGGAGGCTCGGGCCCATCAATTTTAATGAGTACGTTGTCTATTTCCAGGCCTACTAAAGCAGCCAGAGTATGTTCTACGGTATTCACCCGGGCTCCATTGTGTTCTATGGTAGTTCCTCTCGAAAGGTCTACAACATAGTCTACATCAGCATCTACAACAGGCTGGTCGGGCAAGTCAATTCGCTGGAATTTAATGCCGTGGTTAGGTGGGGCAGGAGTGAAGGTCATATTGGCAGTGACACCCGTATGGAGGCCAACTCCAGATACCGTTATGGATTCCCTAATCGTATGCTGCTTTGTCTTCATGCTTTCTGCGAAAATGCCGCAAATTTATAACTTTTTTTCCAGTTCCTTGACCCGTTCAATAAGATTAGGAAGGTTGCGGAGAATAACGCTTGCCCGCAGAAAATCTTTGTGTTCCATAATAGGTGAGCCGAACCAGACTTTGCCCTCCTGACTAATGGTTTTAGGCACACCCGCCTGGGGGCCTATAATGGTTTTGTTGGCAATACTTAAATGGCCGGTAATGCCTGCTTGTCCGCCTATTTGGCAATTTTCTCCGATTTTGGCACTTCCTGAAAGCCCGGCTTGAGAGGCTATTGCCGTATTTTTACCCACTTCAACGTTGTGAGCTATTTGCACCAGGTTGTCTATTTTGGCTCCCTTACGAATTACTGTAGCCCCCATAGTAGCACAGTCTATGGTGGTATTGGCTCCTATATCTACGTTGTCTTCTATAATTACATTTCCCGTTTGAGGAATGCTTTTGTACGTGCCATCGGCTTGGGGTGCAAAACCAAACCCATCGCTGCCAACAACCACTCCTGAATGCAGAACGCAGTTGGAGCCTATTTTGCAATTGGCATATACCTTTACTCCGGGATATAGAATGGTATTATCGCCTACTTCTACATGGTCTCCTAAATACACCTGCGGATATATTTTGGTGTTTTTGCCCACTTTAACGTTTTCGCCCAGATACGAAAAAGCCCCCAAATACACCTGTTCTCCATAGCTGGCCGACTCGTGCTGAAAAGAAGGCTGCTCGATGCCTGTTTTTACTTTGGCTGTCATTTTTTCGTACTCCTCGAGCAATCGGGCAAAAGCACTATAAGGGTCATCGACCCGAATAAGAGCTCCTTTAACCGGCTTTTCGGGCTCAAAATCACTTTTTACAATAACTGCACTTGCGCTAGTTGAGTAAATGTATGGTAGGTACTTGGGGTTGGCCAGAAAGGCTATGCTACCCGGAGTGGCTTCTTCAATCTTCTCCAGACGGTTCACCCTGGCTGTTCCATCTCCTTCTACTTTTCCTCCCAAAAGAGAGGCCACTTGTTCTACAGATATTTCCATGGTTATATTTCTGAGAGTCACAAATTTATGTCTTTTGGCCAGCATCGATAGTACTTGCGCACTATTTTACTCATGGCTTTAATGTTAGGCAGGTCGGCAGCTTCTACTACATCTCTCACCTCGCCATTTTTAGAGACAATCATTATCTTTTTATCGTTGGCCAGATAGGCATTGTTGGTTACCTGGCCTGTTGAAAAGAAGTACTTTACATCTTTGGGTTTTATGCCGTAAGCCTCGGCAATTTTAGTCTGAAACGCTTCTTTTTCTTCCCTGCTGGTAGGTTCCTGGCTAAAATGTATTTTAAAGAGTTCCCTGTTCAGTAACATTTGGCACAGTTTGGAGAGTATTGGGTCTTTATGTTTAGCCCAAATTTTAATGGCTCCCCAGAGATCATAATCATCAAGGTCTAAGAAGGCTTCCAGTATCTTGGGGTTCTCGGCAAATTGTTCCAGACCTATTTCCTTTTCAAAAAACAGCCTGAGGCTGTCACTCATAAATAGAGTTTCCGGCTGCTTCCGGGTTAGCTTTTTTGCTCTGTTAATAATAGATACCAGCATTTTTTCGGCACTTACACCCGCTTTGTGCAGGTATACCTGCCAGTACATAAGGCGTCTGGCACTCAAAAAGTTTTCTATGCTGTAAATTCCTTTTTCCTCTACCACCAGTTGGCCGTCTTTTACATCGAGCATTTTAATGATGCGGTCGGCCCCGATGGTCCCCTCTGATACTCCGGAAAAGAAGCTGTCGCGTTTTAGGTAGTCGAGTCGGTCTATGTCTAACTGACTGGAAACCAGTTGGTGTAGAAAGGGTTTGTGACAACTGCCGTTGAATATATCGAGTGCCATTGTGAGTGCACCATTAAACTCCTGATTCAGCCCCGAAATAATTATGCGGCTCAGGTGTTCGTGCGGTACATCTTCCAGTAGGCTAAATTCCAGAGCATGAGAGAAGGGGCCATGGCCCACATCGTGTAATAAAATGGCAATAAGAGCACCTTCATATTCACTTTCTGAAATTTCTACACCTTTGTTTCTCAGGTTGTCCAGCGTTATAGACATGAGGTGCATAGCACCCAGCGCATGGTGAAACCGAGTGTGGTGAGCACCGGGATAAACCAACTCTGCCAACCCCATTTGTTTAATGCGTCTGAGGCGTTGAAAACTAGGGTGGTTTATAATATCGAAAATCAGCTCATTTCTGATGGTGATGAACCCGTAGACCGGGTCATTGATTATCTTCCGCTTGTTCAAACTTTGTGCTTTAATTCTCTTAAATTCGAGCTTCTTCTCAATTTTGATTCATGCAAAGATATAACATTTTGTGGGCTGATGACGAGATCGATCTGCTGAAACCGCATATCCTTTTTCTAAAAGACAGAGGCTATGATGTGACACCCGTAACCAGTGGTGCCGATGCCATCGAGGCGGTGGAGCAAAAACCCTTTGATCTTGTTTTTTTAGATGAAAATATGCCGGGTATGACGGGCCTGGAAACACTGAGCTATATTAAAGGAAGCCGTCCGGCTCTTCCTGTGGTTATGATTACCAAAAACGAGGAAGAACACATAATGGAAGAAGCTATTGGTGCTAAAATTGCCGATTACCTCATAAAGCCACTTAACCCCAATCAGATACTAATTTCGGTAAAGAAACTGCTGGACAATCGCAGACTAGTGAGCGAACGAACCAACCTACATTATCAGCAAGATTTCAGGAATATCAGCATGAAGGTCAATGACTGGATCGACCACCACGAATGGGCCGAAATCTATAAAAAGCTGGTGTATTGGGAACTGGAAATTGAGGGGACGGAAAACAAGAGTATGGCGGAGGTTCTGGAAATGCAGAAAGTAGAGGCTAATGCTAATTTTGCCCGTTTTGTGGCCGAAAACTATTCGGAATGGCTTAATAATCAGGAGGCCGATAGACCGCTAATGTCGCACCAACTGCTTGCCAATAAGGTGTTTCCTGCCCTTAACGACTCTCCGGCCTTTCTCATTATTATCGATAACCTGAGGTTCGACCAGTGGAAAATTATTGAGCGCGATATTCTTGGCTATTTCAACCTGATGGAAGAAACAGCCTACTATTCTATATTGCCAACAACGACAGCCTATGCCCGAAATGCTATCTTTTCCGGTGAACTGCCTCTGGCCATGAGCCGGAAGTATCCGCAATTGTGGGTACATGACGATGACAGCGAAGAAGGCAAGAACAACAATGAGGAGGCATTTTTAAAGGAGAACCTTAAGAAGCATCGACTGAATGTTAAAACGAGCTATCACAAAATAATCCATGCTAATCAGGGTAAGCAACTCAACGATAGCTTCAATAACCTACTCAACAACCAGCTCAATGTAGTGGTCTACAACTTTGTAGACATGTTGTCGCATGCTAGAACAGACATTCGAATGATTAAGGAATTGGCGGCCGATGAAGCGGCCTACAGGTCGCTGACCAAGTCGTGGTTTCTGCACTCTCCTTTGTTCGATTTGCTGCGGCTCATTGCAGATAAGGGTTTGCGGGTAATGATTACTACAGACCATGGCACCTACAGGGTGAAACGCCCTTTTAAAATTGCTGGCGACAGAAATGTGAATACTAATCTTCGCTATAAGCAGGGTAAGAATTTGGGCTACCATGGTACTGACGGAATTTTTGAGGTACGAAAACCAGAAGAGCTCCATTTGCCAAAACCCAATGTGTCTACCTCGTATGTATTTGCTACAGACGATACTTTCTTTGCCTACCCGAACAATTACAATCACTACGTTAAGTATTACAGAGATACTTTTCAGCATGGTGGCGTATCGCTAGAAGAAATGATAATTCCTTTTATTTCATTAATTTCGAAGAGGGCTTAAAGCAGGAGAATGAAGCTAAAGGCAAACAGTGTGGGAGACCTCCCTGAATTGGCCTCCAAGATGGTTGAATGGGCCGGAGGTGAAAAGATTTGGGTATTGAATGGAGAAATGGGAGCCGGGAAAACTACACTTTCCAAGGCTATCGGTCAGGTACTAGGAGTAATAGATACGGTGCAAAGCCCAACATTTTCTATCGTCAACGAATACCTGACATTATCAGGAGATTCGATTTACCACTTCGATTTTTATCGCCTGGAACATCCTGAAGAGGCTTTGGCCATTGGGGTAGAAGAATACTTCGATTCCGGCAATTTATGTTTGATCGAATGGCCACAGAAAATAGGTAACTTGTTGCCCGAAAGGCATTTGGCTATACGTATTGAAGACTTAGGTAACGAACAACGAGAATTTACTTTAACGCATAATGGCAGGTAAGGAAAAAACAGGGTTTGCTCAATTGGCTAAAGAGGGTAGTTTATATCCTCAGGAGCAATTGCTCAAGGTAAAATCCGGGGCTAAAAACATGCTCATTTCTGTGCCCAAAGAGGTGTCTTTTCAAGAAAACCGGGTAAGTCTTACCCCAGCCGCAGTGGGTATACTGGTAGCTAATGGCCATGAGGTGCAGGTGGAGCAAGGAGCGGGCGAACATGCTCATTTTTCAGATGCAGAGTATGCTGAAAACGGGGCCAATATTGTGTACTCTAAGAAAGAGGCTTTTGAAGCAAACCTTATTGTGAAGGTAGAACCACCAACCAGTGAAGAAATTGATCTGATGAAGTCAGGGGCTACGGTATTTTCGGCCATGCAGCTAGCCAATACCTCGGCTGCCTATTACGAAGCGCTTAATAAAAAGAAGATCAGTGCACTGGGTTTTGAGTTGCTTCAAGACAAAGCCGGAGGCTTGCCTATAGTGAATGCAATGAGCGAACTGGCCGGCAGTTTGGCCATACCCATAGCGGTAGAGTATCTGAGCACAGCCAATGGCGGAAAAGGAATCATTCTGGGAGGTATAACAGGAGTACCACCCACACGGGTAATTATTTTAGGAGCAGGTACTGTGGCAGAATATGCCTCCAGAGCTGCCTTAGGATTGGGGGCAGAAGTGCGTATTTTCGACAACGAAATTTACAAGCTCAGAAGAATAAAGCACAAGCTGGGTAATCAGGCTTTTACTGCGGTAATAGATAGTGTCACGCTGAGTCAGTCTCTACTCTCGGCCGATGTAGTGATAGGAGCGCTTAGAGCCGAAAAAGGCAGAGCCCGATGCGTAGTAACTGAAGAAATGGTAGCTAGTATGAAACCCGGTTCGGTTATAATTGATGTTTCCATAGATCAGGGCGGCTGTATAGAAACTTCTGAGATTACCACGCACGATGAACCGGTATTCAGAAAGTTTGATGTGATTCACTATTGTGTGCCGAATATTGCTTCCAGAGCTGCAAGAACAGCCACTACAGCCCTCAGCAACATACTTACTCCCGTGCTGCTTAAACTGGCCGAAACAGGTGGAATTGATGATATGATGTATGCGTACAGTTGGTTTAGCCAGGGTATTTATGCCTACAAAGGCTGTACAACACACCTGGAAATTGCCAAGCGATTTAACCTGCCATACAAAGATTTAAGTCTGCTGATGGCCGCACGGTTTTAGTCTTTTACTATTTGGCTACTCAATGCTGTAAAGAGGCTCTTGGCTATTGTGCTTTCTTTCTTTTCAGAGTCAATTTCGGTAAACTCGGTTACTCCGGAGTGATCTTTCAGGTTTTTATCGTCCAGTGTTTTAAAGGCCATCGTCCAGTTGGGGTAAATGCGGTACTCACTTTCCTTCATATGCAGCAGCAATACATCGTAGTGGCGCGGGTCATGTTTTATCCGATCGAATAAATCGAGTAAAACCTGGAATTCTCCTTCCAGTATTTGTAAAAACTGCCCACCATGAAAGAGCAAACAGCCTGTAATATGGTTGGCTTCGTTGAAGCTTCTGGCAGTAGAAAGTATGTCATTAAAATCTTTTTCGCTAAGTCCGGAACTGGCCGTACTTCTGTAAATGAGTTCGTATAGCATAGGCATTACACTAGGTGTTTCAATATACTAAAAATGCATTTACAGAAGGCAGGTCAACCATACCTTACTGCATAAAGATGGCCGATCACCTTTTGAAAAAGATTGGAGCAGCTCCTGAACGAACAACAATCTTTTTTTGAGTAAGAACCAGCAATAAATGGGGTATATCCAAATGGCTGACAGGATGGTGTACAGGCTGAAAGAAAGTGTTTTGCCTGAGCCCCCTTCTTTGCGCATTTGAAATACGGTTATAAGGTGTGCTGCCGGTAAGAAGGTGGAACTGTATAAATGAGTACAATAACCATTCTTGACGGCTCATATCACTGTTTTCACAGAAGCCATGTGTTTCAGGTTTTCAGCCCCGCTGCGAGTAACTGAACCAGGCTGTTCAATACTTTAAAGCAGTGCTTTGGTCATACCATGAGTTAATTATTTTAACCTGAGTTCGATGTAAGAAAAGAACGTCATGCCGGAAAAACAGGCCTT
>NZ_DDDQ01000038.1:0-670 GCF_002336325.1 Roseivirga sp. UBA1976
ATAACGTTGTATAAATCTTCTTTTGGTAATGATTGCGTTTATACAGAAATTGATAAAAACACTGCAAAATGAAAAAAAAGCTTCTCTTCATTTTAATCTTGGCCTTTGGTTTAACCAGCTGCGACCTCCTGAAAGTAGGAGATGCGGATAAAGAGCCCCAATTACCACCAATTACTAACACCGGTCAAAACACTTTTGGTGCCAAGGTTAATGGTAAAATTATGGTCGTGAACGACATCGTCAAATTAACTGCAATCCATCAATTTCCTGATGCTTTAAATATTGGGGGGGGGTATATCGACCCAAAGAAGAATATTGATCAACGAATTCAAATGAGTATCAATGGAGAGGAGGTTAAGGTTGGAACATATGAAATATCTTCTCAGAATACCGATACTAGAGAATTTGCTTATATCGATGATGCTTCAAATTGTATTTATTTGAAGAGCTTTAATAGCAGTACAAAATATGAAGGGACACTTGAAATAGTTTACCTTGATAGGGCCAACACTATTATTTCTGGAATTTTCTCATTTAGAATAAGTGTAGATGGCTGTCAGGACATTAATGTGACGGATGGCCGCTTTGACCTCAAATACATAGACTAATTTTCCACAAAACTTAATCAATAAACCATGAAAAAGATTTACTCCTTTATGGGGTTTTGGTT
>NZ_DDDQ01000038.1:1004-8671 GCF_002336325.1 Roseivirga sp. UBA1976
CTAACCATTGCCCTAAATGCTCAAACCGATGCTTATCGAAATGCCATTAACCCGGTTTTTGAAAACCTCAATAAGACAGAAATTACTACCGGATTGTTATGGGACTATGGCGTAAATCTAAGTGAACCTACAAACTATAATGGAACACTTACTACTAACAATTACATGACAGCCACAGAATGGGCTTTGCTTTATGCCACCATGATGTCTCAAGAGATTAAAAGCACTGCCTACACTTTCCCTAGCACTTCTGCAGTCAAGGGATCTATTGAAAGCTACAACAGCACAGATGTTGGAAAAACAAATATTACAACTCTGTTTTATGAATATAATAAAATAAAGAGCAATGCTCTGAGTAGCAACCTCCTTTATATTAGTAACAATAAACTTTACGATGTTTCGGGACGCCCCAGTTCTCCTTATAATCTTGATAAAACCTTTGCCGCAGCTCCTACCAAAAATGAGTTAACGGGGAGTATCCAAACATTTAAGCTACGAAATGCTCTTTATTATAGTAACTCTACCAAGACGGTAACAGCAAGGCAAGTTGATTTGGATGATGGTTTAGGCTATAGAACTGTAGCATGGAACGGAGAGATAACTGCAAATTATACTACTGATGGAGAAAAGACAATCAAACTGAAGTTCACTTTTTCAGATAGCAGTGTGGCTGATAGTCATTTTAAGATTTATGTGAGTGAAACCTCGAGTACTCCATATTCTACAATATACCCTGCCGGCAGCATATTCCATCAAAACTTTCCACACACAGGGGGTGCATATACACCTTCAACTTACTTAGGAGCCTATGCAACAGGAAGAGTTACAGTAGATTTGGCTGCGGGCAATACGGGCATAAAGAAACCATTGATTATTGTGGAGGGATTTGATCCTACCAATACATTTAATTTTACAGATATTCTTACCGACCAAGTTGGCGGGTTGGGAATTGCCTTCAATTCAACCACCTTATTCCATGAGCTTCATTATGTCGAGGGATATGATATCGTTTTTCTGAATTTCAACAACTCCACTACCTATATTCAGCGCAATGCATACTTACTCCAGGAAGTAATTAAATGGGTAAATGCAGAAAAAGTAGTCAATAACAGTACTGCTAAAAATAAAGTAATGGGTATCAGCATGGGAGGCTTGGTTGCGCGTTATGCTCTGAGCGATATGGAAGATAGAAACATTAACCATGGAACAGATTTGTATATTTCTATGGATACCCCACACCAGGGAGCCAATGTACCAGTGGGTTTGCAAGCCGCTTTTAGGCACTTGACTAATCTATCATTCAACGTAGGTATTTTGGGGGTAACACCTAAGACAATCAATATTAGAGATATTGTAGATGTGAGCATTGCTGAAGGTATTTTTAATTCTCAAGCTGCCAAGCAGATGCTTAAGAACTACGTTTCGGGTACTTCTTCACTAAGCATAAGTTCTGCTGATCATAATAGTTTTATCCAAGACCTCAAAAATCAGGGTATGTCAGGAGCCAATGGATATCCCTCAAGATGGGGCATTCAAAATGTTGCTATATCAAATGGCAATGAATGTGGAGGGGATATAGGATTCAGCGCAGGAGACCAACTCATGAACTTCAATAATTCTGATCTAGGTATGGCAGGCCCATTTATTAATTATTTACTAAGTTATGCTTCCTTGAACAAAAGCTCACGATATGTTAGTTTAACGGATTGGTTAGCACTAGGTAGAGAACTAAAATTCAATTTTCTAGCTAAAGCAATCCCAAATCAGCAAGTGAGCCAGGTATATTCAGGTAACATCAAAATCAAAAAGAAAATTCTGGGTATCATTAATCAAACAACAACTCTAACCAGTGTGAGCTTGAACTCTCTCTCCTCTATGCTACCTACTGATAATCCAGGTGCAGGTGTATATAGTTTAGCAACTTTTGGTGGAAATAACATACCTCAAGATATTCTAAATTTCATGGATCAAGACAAATTTAGTTTTATTCCCACTGTAAGTTCTCTAGACATTGGAGGAGGCAATGTTACACTTAATTCAAACGACCTATACAGTGCCTATAACCCTGCCTCTCCTCCTTCATCTCCCAAAAACAGCCCATTCGATTACTATGTAACAGGATTTCAGAATAATGAAACGCATACACAATTCACCTATAGGAATGCTAATTTTCTATTAGATGCACTAAACGGAGGAAGCTTAACTGCCGAATGTCTTAACCTGTGTTATGTATCTTCCAGCACTATTGGTGGAAGTTCTAAGGCCTGTACCACAGCTTCTACCTACTCAACTATCAGTCCACCTTCTGGGTCCACTGTTAGCTGGTCAGTTGAGAGCGGACTACAGATTGTATCTTCAAGTGGTAATACTGCTTCTATCAAAAGTACCTTAAGTGAATTTGACTCAGGTGGTTTTAGAACCATAACAGCAACATTTTCAACTGCCTGCGGAGATGTAAGTATAACTAAAAATGTTTGGGCTGGCCCACCAAGTATTTACACGCTGAATCCCGATGGAACCAAAAATTATTTTGGCGGAAGCTACAGTTACCCTGCTTCGCCAAGTACTCAAACCATAACGGTGTTTTCAGATGCACCGAACGTAACTTATTCTTGGGACATATTCCCAACCAATATACAATGGGCCGGCAATGGAAACCAAGCTACTTTTTATACCACGAATGAAGGAAATTACACTCTAACCGTTACAGCCGATAATGGGTGCTATTCCTTTAGCCAGTTCTATGTCATTAACATCGGTGATGGAGGTGGTGGTTTCGGTGGCCTCTCTCTAATGGTCTACCCCAACCCATCTAGTGATGAAATGGAAGTAGAAGTTTCGGATCTTGATAAGGATGATCAGGTAAAAGTCATCAGTAAAACTTCCAATATTGAAGAAAAGGAAGAGTTCTTCTACCAGCTCATCAATCACCATCAGGAAATAGTTTTCAGTAAAAAAGTAAAGAATAGAAATATCAAAATACCGGCTAAGCAATTCAGAAAAGGACAATATATTCTTAGAGTATCAAGTAGAGGGAAATCTGTATCGAAACATGTAATTATCAATTAGTTAATAAGCTTACTTGATATGGGCTGTAATAATTATCCACAGCCCATATCATTTTCAATTCCAGACACTATAACCTAAACAACCCCTTCTTCGCCTTTATCTCAAAGCCTGCTTCCTTTACCAGGTTGATTACCTCTGCTTTGTCAAGATATTCACCAGTTACTGTAAGCTTCTTTTCCTTCGAGTTAGTGTCTACTTCCCATCTTTTTACTGAATTTGCCTTTTCCAAAAAAGGTGTAACTGTGGCGACACAGCCTCCACAGTTGATATTCGTTTTAAAAACAGACTTCTTCATTTTATATAATTCATTTGTGTAGATTTACAGCATATAATAAGTATAGTCGCTTTACACCAAGCGATACGAATCTTTCACGAATATAGTTCACGCTTTGACCTTTGCAGAACTCAACTTACATGAAGATGTACTAGCCGGCTTAGATGCCATAGGCTTTGAAAAAGCTACCCCCATTCAGGAAATGGCCATTCCTTCTATAATCGAAGGAAAAGACCTTATTGGCTGTGCACAAACCGGAACGGGCAAAACTGCCGCTTTTTTGTTACCTCTTATGCACAAAATATGTGCTCAAAAAATTGAAGATGATCATATCAACTCTATAATCATCTGTCCAACCCGCGAACTGGCCATCCAGATCGATCAGCAGTTACAGGGGCTTAGCTACTTTACGGGGGTGAGCTCCATAGCCATTTATGGCGGAGGCGATGGAGACTCTTTTACACAAGAAAAACGTGCCTTATCGCAAGGGGCTCACATAGTTGTGGGCACCCCGGGCAAGCTTATATCGCACCTCAACCTTGGCTATGCAAATGTGAAGCAGGTACAAAACCTGGTATTGGATGAAGCTGACAGAATGTTGGACATGGGGTTTCTTGATGACATCAAGAAAATAATTTCCTTTCTCCCCAAAAAACGCCAGAACCTGCTCTTTTCGGCCACCATGCCACCCAAAATAAGAAGCTTGGCCAAAGAGATTCTTACCGACCCTAAGGAGGTAAATATTTCTATTTCTAAACCGGCAGAGCGAGTTACACAAGTTGCTGTATTGGCTCACGACAGTCAAAAAATAGAGACCATAAAGCATTTGCTCAGATACAACGATGTACCTAGCCTTATCATATTTGCGTCTACAAAACTGAAAGTGCGCGAGATCACCAAAGCCCTGCAAAAAGAAGGGCTGGACGCTAAAGAGATTTCGAGTGATTTGGAGCAAAAGGAGCGTGAAGACATTCTCCGGCAGTTTAAGAATCGCAAACTGCAAATGCTGGTGGCCACCGATGTAATTTCAAGAGGCATCGATATAGACAACATCGATATGGTGATTAACTACGATGCCCCCAACGACCCGGAAGATTACATTCACCGTATTGGAAGAACCGCACGGGCAGCCTCAGAAGGTGAAGCCGTTACGTTTATCAATGAAGACGACATGTATAAGTTTGCCCGAATAGAGCAAATGATGGAAATGGAGGTAAGAAAAATACAACCGCCTGAGCATGTGGGACCCGGCCCTGAATACAACCCCAAGTCGAGAGGCAATCACAGGGGGGGCAGAAAACCATTTAGAAAAGGAAAAAGGAGGTAGCCCCCCTCCTTTCCATTAACCCCATATAGAGGGCTCTCCGATAAACGTTTTGACTCACATAACCATTGGTGTTCGAGATGAACTCTCAACCTTATTATTCAATTATTAATCTGGTTAATAAAATTCATCTCAGCAACCTGCCTGGCAGTCCTTAGTGGGTACAAATTCCAAATTCACACTCCACCCGAATGCCGACCATACCTGGCTGAGCATCAACTATCAATAGATTCATTTGCCGTACAGCCGGAATATTGAATCACTCCTCATTTTTAAGCGCTTCGAAAACCCTTTTTGTAGAATATTGAATGCGTAAGAGGTTTGTGAGGTCTCCTTTGCTACGAACAAAGCGGGGATCCTTATCGTCTTCTGCAAAGATTCATTTGGTCATACTCAATTCAACAACTATGAAAAATCTTGCCTACGCTTTTCGGGTATTGCTGAACAACAAGTTCTATGCATTCCTAAATATTTTTGGGCTAGCCCTGGGGCTGGCCGTAAGTATTATTATTCTGCTATATGTGCAGAGCGACCTGACTTTTGATAAGCATCATGAAAAATGGGATCAGGTTTACCGAATAGAATCCAAATTCTACATTCCGCCAAAAAACGATGAATTTGCCTTAACCTCTCAGGCTTTGGCCGAAACCATGAAGATGGAGTTTCCTGAAATCCAGGCTTTTACCCGGGTACAAAGTGCAGGGCAAATTCTCTTCAGAATTGATGACAACAGCTTTTATGTAGACGACATGTACTTTGCCGACTCGGCCATGTTCCGTTTGTTCACTCACGAATTCATACAAGGCGACCCCGAAACAGCTCTTGTAGAGCCTCGTAGCCTTGTATTAACAGAGAGCACTGCCAAGCGACTTTTTGGCGATAAAAACCCGCTCAATGAACTGGTTAAAACTGATTTAAACACCTTTACTGTAAAGGGCATTATCAAGGATTTGCCTGACAATGTGCACTTGCGCTTTAATGGACTCATTTCTTATACTACCATTACTTCCGGCCAACCTCCACTAAATGCACAACAACGCACAGGGCAATTGTGGAATGTGAGCACCTACTCGTATGTGCTTCTGCCCAAGAATTATGAGGTAAGCAATATTTACAACCGGTTTCCACAGCTCTTCGATAAGTACATGGCACCCATTCGCCAGTTTGCACCATCGCTTAGAGAAGCCAGCTTTGAACCCAGGCTAGTACCACTCAACGAAGTACACTTCAACTCAAAGGTGCAGTATGATCTTGCCACAGGCAACAAAGCTTACACACAGGCTTTTATAGCTATAGGTTTGTTTGTGCTCCTGCTGGCAAGTATCAATTATATGAATTTGGCAACGGCCAGAGCCACCAAACGATCGAAAGAGGTGGGTATTAAAAAAGTAATGGGTTCTTCAAAAGGCAAACTGGTTTCGCAATTTTTGAGTGAGTCTATACTCATTACATTTTGTGCACTGATTCTGGCAATAGGTCTTGTGTATCTATTGTTAATGGGTACAAATCTCAA
The DNA here is from genome assembly GCF_002336325.1 of Roseivirga sp. UBA1976. Classification (NCBI taxonomy): domain Bacteria; kingdom Pseudomonadati; phylum Bacteroidota; class Cytophagia; order Cytophagales; family Roseivirgaceae; genus Roseivirga; species Roseivirga sp. UBA1976. Next base: position 7,185 of record NZ_DDDQ01000038.1, read on the forward strand.
CTCTGTACTCGACAAAAACCTTAGCCTCAACTGGGGAGAAAACCCTCTTCTGTTGTTTGGCTCGTTGGGCATTACCATTTTGCTCGGGGTACTTTCCGGCCTCTATCCTGCCTTCTACTTATCGTCAATTTCTGTTATTACAGCCATGAAAGGCTCTGTAAAATCGGGCCCAGGAAGTGTGTTCTTAAGAAAAGTACTAGTAGCCTTCCAGTTTTTTGTTTCCATCGGTGTGGTGATTGCCACTTTACTCATGAGCAACCAAATCAGCTATATGCGAAATAAGGACCTGGGATTCAACAAAGACAACATGATTATTATTCCTACACGCGACACCTCCCTGGTACGCAGACTGGATGTGATTCAGAATGAGCTGAAGGAAAACCCGAACATTATTGATGTAACCACCACTACCGGTTTAAGCGCCAGTAATGCCAACTCTGTAGGTAATAGGCTAATTGGTGGTGGCCGGCAGGTGATGATGGTTGAAGAAGCCGATACCACACTAAAAACTGACACCTATAACGTGATGTTTGTGGGTGAAAACTTTATAAACGCCATGGAAATGGAACTGGTAGCCGGCCGCGATTATGACGAAAACATTCCTACCGATTTAACGCAAGGCGTATTGGTCAACGAATCCATGGTGCAGTATCAGGGTTGGGCCAATGCAGAAGAGGCCATTGGAAAGCGTGTTCAGAATGCCGGGCAACAGGCCAATCCAAGCCGAATTATTGGTGTTGTCAAAGACTTTAATGCTTTCTCCCTTCACATGAAGGTAGAACCAACCATTATTCTTCGCTATGAGCGTTTCGGAGCCGGTGCTATTGCACAATTTAGCCCTTCGGTAGTGGTACATGCCAAAGATGGCAGTTTGCAACAAACCCTGGACTATCTGGAAGACAAATATGCCGAACTAGATCCTAGTCATCCGTTTGAATATGGTCTGCTCGACACGCAGGCAGAGAATCTATACCGATCAGACAAACGTCAAAGCCAGCTCACTGCTTCGCTTTCATACATTTGCATACTCATTAGCTGTCTGGGACTTTTGGGGCTTTCCAGCTATACCACGGCCACCCGAATAAAGGAAATTGGGGTTAGAAAAGTGCTTGGGGCATCTATACCTCAATTGGTATATCTTATTTTCAAAGATATAATGCTTTTGGTAATAGTAGGTTTTGTAATTGCCACCCCTGCCGCCTACTGGCTTATTGAAAACTGGCTACAGGTGTTTCAATATACTATGGATTTGCAGACAGTGATTGTTGGAGCCGCTGCCATAGCCGGTACTTTAGCCCTGCTTATTGCTTTCCTCACCGTGGCGTTTCACTCTTTAAAAGCTGCACAGCAAAATCCGGTGAAGGCTTTGAGGTATGAGTAATGCCATGCATATAGGGCGCCTGGCGTCTCACTGCAGAAACAAAAAAAGGCTTCCGATTGGAAGCCTTTTTTTGTGGCGGAGAGAGGGGGATTCGAACCCCCGGTAC
>NZ_DDDQ01000038.1:9004-13743 GCF_002336325.1 Roseivirga sp. UBA1976
CGTACGACAGTTTAGCAAACTGCTGGTTTCAGCCACTCACCCACCTCTCCGTAGTGGTTGTCTTGCTAAAGGTTTGCAAATATAAACGATCAACTGATAATTCAATAGGTTGCAAACAATTATTCAGCCCATATTTCAATAAAAAAACCAACCGGTTTGGTTGGCTTTTTGTCGGGGTGGCAGGATTACAACCACCCCGTGCAAATCTTTATGTATCAGTAAGTTACAAAACGTAATTTCAGCGGGTTCACCGTTCAGTTCTCAATTTATTCGAACTGGTTTGAGTGCATTTGGTGAACTCCGAAACCTTTGTAAATATACAAAAAAGCCCGCTTTTTGGGTTCAAATCGTGGCAAAAAGTGCTAAATTTTATTGGTAACTGGCGATAGATTTTAGTGCCGTTTGACTGCCTTCATCTGGCAAGGTCAATCGGTGATGTAGCGCTCTACAATGGACGGTGCAAGGCCAGTGAATTCGCAAAATTCGTTTACGCTCACGAACTGGTGTGACTCTTTAGCAAGCTCCTCCCTAATCCTGTTAAGGAGCTTCCTGCCGTATCGTTCACTCTTGCCAGTGATCCGCTGCACGTCTTTTGGATAAATACAGGCTCGTTTGGTTTCGATCATACTTTATCTATACTTCATGTATGCTTTTGGTGTACTGTAAATATACGGAATGCCATTGGCAGTTCATTTTGAACCATTCGGAATAAACGGTATTCAATGTTCCTAACCGGAACCTGTTTTTTGTCTGCCCTTCGTAATTATCGGATTTTCGAAGAGTTGCAACGAAGCAACAAATCAAAATTCAAATGATATGGCAAGACAAGCTGGGATTATCAAGTTGAAGGGCAAAGTCGGTGACATGTCCTTTTACAAAACGAAAGATGGCTACCTGGCCCGGGAAAAGGGTGGGGTGGACAAAGACCGGATCCAGAATGATCCGGCTTTTCAGCGTACCCGTGAAAACGGTGCTGAGTTTGGCCGTGCCGGTGCAGCCGGACGGACTTTGAGAACGGCCTTTAGGCCGCTACTTCTGCGTACCTCTGACAGTCGGTTGACCTCCAGACTGACCAAAGAAATGGTGAAGGTGATCAAAGCGGATGCAACCAGTGCCCGTGGAGAACGGAACGTTCTCGATGGTGAGCTGGAGCTTTTGCAGGGCTTTGAATTCAATGCAAATGGCCGTCTGGGAGCTACAATATATGCGCCATTTGACGCAAGTATTGACAGAGCTACTGGTGAAGCTGTAGTCAATGTGCCGGGCTTTGTTCCCCAAAATACCATTGCTGCGCCTCAAGGTGCTACGCACCTGAAATTTGTATCTGCTGCGGTGGAGATTGATTTTGAGGCCGATGACTTCACCCTGGTTGCTTCTGAAAGTGGAGAGATTGAAATCGGGCCACAGGCGGAAGCTGCGGTGAACCTGTCCAATGGTTTGCCTGCAAACAGTACCAAGGCACTAATGCTGGTTTTTGGTGTGGAGTTCTATCAGGAAGTGAACGGTAGCTTCTACCCACTAAAAAACGGCTCCTACAACGCCCTGGCGTTGGTGGCTATTGATGGTGCTCCTGCAGTTCAGCAAACCTAATTTTGGTTCGGATGGAATTGATTCTCACAAGAAGCTATTATCCGGAGGGAACCAACGGAAAGCTCTGTGATGGTGAGCAGCTGGTCTGCTCCACCATCGAGCTTCCCTGGAGGGAAAACCAGCGGATGGTATCGAGCATCCCGGAAGGGAGGTATGAGCTTGTAAAGCGATACACCGATAAACGGGGCTGGCATTTGCTGGTAAAAAATGTACCCAATAGAAGCGGCATCCTTTTTCACCCTGCCAATGACGCCCTGAAGGAACTGAAGGGCTGTATAGCCCCGGTTTCAAAGGTCATCGGTCCAGGTAAAGGGACGGATTCCAAAACTGCCGATTCCAGGCTGAAAACACTTGTGTTTGAGGCCATGGAAAGAGGCGAAAATGTATTTCTCAATATTCAAAAAGCAAAAAGCGTATGACGATCATAGAAAGGGCGAAAGCCCCAACACCCAAGTTTTTCAAAGTGCTCCGAAACGTGGGTTTGGCACTAGCGGCAGCTGGTGGCGCTCTGTTGGCAGCACCAATCAGTTTACCGGCCGGAATAGTTGCCCTGGGCGGCTATCTCACCGTAGGTGGGACGGTACTGACTGCAGTCAGTCAGGTGACTGTAGAGGATGGTGCAAAAGCGGACAGGAAAGATGGCTAACCTGGTAAGTGGAGGAGGCACGAAGGCAGGAACTGCCGGAGGCACGTTGCTGAGTGTCCTGGTGAATATCAGCTCCGGGGATATCCTCCACACCTGTGTATTAGCTGCTGTTGGAGCGGTAGTGAGCTTTACCGTGTCCATTCTGCTAAAGGTGCTATTCCAACGGTTCAAAAGAAAACATCCACCTCCGAAGGGGATGTGATTCCCGCAAAGTCGGGAAAGTTTGTGTTCCTCTCACTGAAAAGGCCTCCTCATGGGGCCTTTTTTCATTTCAGGAGTATCTGAAACATGATGGCTCTCTTTACCTGCTTCACAAGCTCCACCTGCTTTTGGAGAATCTTGGCTTTCTTCTCAAAGTCCTGAAGGAGAGCTAAGGACTTCAGGTACTTCCTACGGTCTTTCAAAGCCTTTTCCTGCCCTGCCAGCAATACTGTCCTGGCATCACCTATCCTGATGAATGGGACAACAGAACCGGTCAGGTATGGCGTGAACGCCCGTGCCTGCCAAAGACCGTAAGAGAGCCAGAAATAAAAGTTCCGTGCCTCCTCCGATTCTGTGTTGATGGTGAAGCAATTGGGACAAGGGGTTTCGAGCGGCTTTCCCGCATTCAGTCCTTTGGAAAGAATGAAGAAATGAGGCTTAGAGCTGGTGGAGTTTTTTCGATAAGTTTTGATCTGAAAAGTGTGCATAATATGAGCATTTAAAGTTTTGCTCGCTCCGCTTCGCACACATTTCAAAAGAGAAAAGAAAAAAGGGAAAAAAAGAAAAGAGAAAGCCTTTTGCCAGGTGGGCATGGACAGGGCAGTCAAGGTTTTTTGGAAAAATACTACCCGTAGGGTGGAGATTTTTTCAAAAACCCGTAGGGCTTGACCTTGACGGTCCTGATTAGGGTTGGCCTTGTGGGGCCCGCCTAACTTAGCTGCACTCTTTGTTTTGTTTTCTTTCCGGAGAGGTCACTTCGATTCAAAAGAAATCACGGATAACATTCAACTGCAAACGAGAATGTGGTTTGGAACGATAGTGCGGCAGGAACCCCACGCAGGAAAAAACAGCCTTGAGCTAAAACGGCTGGACGGAGGCTGTGGAGCGCAGCGTAATGGACGAACGGCCAAGCCAGCCGTAGAGAGGAACGATCGGAGGCTTGCGAGCCGCCTGCGAGTGGAGCAAGGGGGCTAGACCGGAAAGCAGTGAGGTACGAACTGCGGGGGCTTGCTATGTGTGAAGTGAAATGCAGGGCTTTTGTAATTTTATCCTCCACAAAAGCCCGGAATGAAACGGAACTACACAAGGGCTGGCGTGATTTTTTGCTTTGAGCATCGGGAAAGGTATAAGCTATTGCCTGTGTGCAAGGATACCGTTGGGTTGTTGCAAAAAGCATGACAGTCCCGCAGCCCGCAGCGACCCGCAGGCGAGCAAAAACACTGGCAGCCGGTGGATTTTTAGCTATGCCACAAAGGGACGACTGGCAGGGCTAAAAAGACAGAGTAGGCTGCCGTGAGGATGACAACCGAGATGCAAGCAGCATGACAGGCTCGGAGCTTCAGCGGAGACCTGTAAGGCAACACAGCTTATTTTTTGACCTTAAGAAAATAGACCCTTTCAAAAAATAGGCTGTGGTGGCCTGGCATGATGCTATGCCGAGGGCGGAAGACGAACACCGCTTTTCCTGCGTGGGGTCAGGGTTGGAAAAAAGCAAGTGTGGCACGGTATGGAATGGAGCGAAGCGGAATGCAATAGCGGGCTACTCTTGCTGTGCGGTGCTGGAAGCTTGTGAGTGCAGCGCAGCGGAATGAGCAGGCTGGAGGCACAGGAGTGTGGGGAGGGACTATCTTCAGTAAGGGATTGACCTTAATTCGCTTCTCTTTGAAGGAGATCATGATGTATGTTAGACATCACTCAGTAATTCCGCTTTACACTTTCTTAAAAAGTACTTGAATTGAAGTAAATCAGATTGGCTTCTGACATCATTATTGAAAGTAGAAGGCTTACCATAAATCAAGGATTCAAAAGTGATTAATACTTTGTTCGTGCCAAGGCCATCGTAAAGGTTTATAAGCCCATCAAATACTTGGTCTCCCATCATGATGAAAACTCCATGGATATTCAGGCTTATGGCGTGTTCAAAACTCATTATTTCTGATTCTGATAATTTCTCAGAAATTAGACCTCTATCTAACAGCTGTTTTACAAATTTCTTTCTAGCCTGATAGGCATTAAATTTTTCTTGATCAAAGGTATACTCGTTAATCTGGACTGTAACTTTTTCCAAATCGAGAAATTTGCACAAAGTCATTCTGTGCTGGCCGGTGGTAGTAAAATAAAGAGAGCCAAACTTTGAAACTGTTCTGGATTCGTTGTAATCACTTTGGGCGTGCTCGATCAACTCTTCATGAGTCATGTTTGAATGACGAATATCCTTAAACCTTTTCAAATTGTTCAATAAGTCAATCCAGGTAATATCACTCTCATCGTTATAAGCATAGGCGTATTGAATACCTTTTAT
>NZ_DDDQ01000030.1:0-20072 GCF_002336325.1 Roseivirga sp. UBA1976
ACGCTTGCCTATTGGTTTTTTGGCTTCAAACCCCGAAATGAGAAAATAAAACTGCTCATCAACACCATGATTGTTATAGTGGGTAGTGTGGCACTTTTCAAAAGCATGTGGCTCTCCGGCTTTGTACTCATTGGTGTTGGAGGCTGCAACATAGCAAGACAGATATGGCCAGCCAGCCGAAACTATCTGAAACACGCTACATTGATTGTTTTCCTTATTGCAGTCACCCTCCTCTTGAGCGAGGAATGGCTACCGCTGGGAGTTAAAGGTGGAGGAATAGCCAATTTTATTTTCGTGGCTCTCATAATAGGTATCACCCTGGGCAGCTTTAGCCTATTTATTAAACTCTATCCAACAATTCTCAACTGGACCTTACGCCACAGACGCGTTTTCCTGGTGCTTCCCACAGCTATCGTGTTATTTGGAGTAACCGTATGGCTGGGCTTCGATAGAGTATTTGGGTTTGTACCCAAACTATTTGGTGCGGAAATAAGAACCAACTCCGTCTATGTAAAGCTTAATCATAGCCTGCCGGGTATAGGCAAGGAGTTTATGCCAGCTCTCGATGAAGGGGCTTTTCTTCTAATGCCTACTTCAATGCCCCATGCGGGCCTGGAACAAAACAAGGAAGTGCTCAAACTTTTAGACATGGCTGTCACGGCTATTCCCGAGGTAGAATCTGTGGTGGGTAAGTTGGGGCGTAGTGAAAGTGCCCTCGATCCTGCTCCCATTTCCATGTATGAAAACGTAATCAACTATAAGAGTGAGTATAAGACCGATGCGAATGGCCGAAGATTACGCTTTAAAACTGAGAATGGAGAGTTTGTAAGAGATGCAGCCGGTGAACTGATTCCCGATGCTAACGGAGAATATTACCGGCAGTGGAGAGATGAAATTCAGTCGCCAGACGATATCTGGAAAGAAATTGTGAAAGCCACTGAACTTCCCGGAGTTACATCGGCACCTAAACTACAACCTATAGAAACACGCTTGGTAATGCTACAGACCGGTATGCGTGCACCAATGGGCATAAAAGTAAAGGGGCCTGACCTGGAAACCATTGAGCTGTTTGGTTTACAACTGGAAGACGTTCTCAAGCAAGTGCCTTCTGTGAAGTCTGAAGCTGTTTTTGCAGAGCGCATAGTAGGAAAACCATATATGCTTATTGACTTGAAACGCGAAAACCTGGCTCGCTATGGGCTAACAATTAGCGAAGTGCAAGATCACCTGCAAGTGGCCGTTGGGGGCATGAAGCTCTCAACAACTGTAGAAGGGCGTGAGCGCTACCCCATTCGGGTTCGTTATCCGAGAGAGCTGCGCAACAACCCTGAAGCTTTACAAAATATACTCATTCCCTTACGCAACGGGCAAAGTATACCATTGGGAGAACTGGCCGAAATAGACTATACCCGAGGCCCTCAAATGATAAAAAGTGAGGACACATTTTTGGTGGGTTACGTAATTTTCGACCGGCAACCCGGACAGGCCGAAGTACAAGTCGTACAAGATGTTCGCAACCTTATAGACCAGAAACTGGCCAGCGGAGAACTCGTACTTCCGGCCGGAGTATCGTATGAATTTGCAGGCAGTTATCAAAACCAGATAAGAGCTGAGGCCAGACTGAGTATAGTGATTCCCATTGTGCTGGTTGTCATTTTTCTCATTCTGTACTTTCAGTTCAAATCAGTACCGGTATCGCTTATGGTCTTTAGTGGAGTAGCGGTTGCCTTTGGCGGAGGCTTTCTCATGCTTTGGCTCTACGGCCAGGAAAGCTTCCTCAACTTTAGTCTGTGGGGCACAAATATGCGCGATCTGTTTCAGATTCATCCGGTAAACCTAAGCGTAGCCGTTTGGGTAGGGTTTATCGCCCTTTTTGGTATTGCTACAGACGATGGTGTGCTTATGGCCACATACCTCGATCAGTCTTTCGACACCGAAAAACCACTTTCTAAGGAACAGATCAGAAAGCGGGTTATTGAAGCAGGTATGAAAAGAGTGCGCCCTTGCCTGATGACCACCGCCACCACACTATTGGCACTGCTCCCAATTTTAACGAGCACCGGCCGCGGGTCAGATGTAATGGTACCCATGGCCATACCTTCATTTGGAGGAATGCTCATTGCTCTAATAACTCTCTTTGTAGTTCCAGTGCTCTACTCCTACTACAAAGAGGTTCAGATCAAGTTTCAACCCAAAAACACCGAGCTATGAATACAGCAGCAAGAATTGTAATCATTAGCCTTGGGTTTGCGGCCTGTAGCCAGCCTCTGATCAATGACGCGGAAGTTTATGGCAACCTTAGGCAAATCATGCAGCAAAATCAGTTGCAGGCAAGGGTTAAGAGCAACGATTTAACCATCAATGAAAACAGCTATGCCCTGGGAGCCATGGCAGATCTGGAGGGCGAACTCATGATTTATGAAGGAGAAGTTTGGAGCTCGGTAGCACAACACGACTCCGTGCTGCTCACTAAGCCACATCATTTTGAGGCAGCCCTTCTGGTAAAAAGCCAGGTGAATAATTGGGAAGAAGTACAAATCTCCAAACCGCTTAGCTCCATGAAAGAACTGGAACAACAACTGGCCCAACTAATTGAAGAAAGACAAGCCACAGAGCGCATTGTTCCTTTTCGGATTGAGGGCGAAATAGCCCACATGGACTGGCATGTAATAAATGCCAAAGAAGCTACAGGTTCTGGTCACGATGCCTATCGGGAAGCTGGTTTTTCAGGAACCACTGAGAACCAGACTGTAAAGATTTTGGGCTTTTATTCGCGCAACCATGAAGGCATATTTACTCACCACGGCAGTTTTCTGCATATGCATTTTATAAAGGCAGATGAGGCCATGGGCCATGTGGATGCATTGAGCACCAAGCTCCCTGTAACTATCTATTTACCTAAAAATCCAATCCCATGATCAGGCCAATACTAACACTTTGTTTATTGCTCAGCACTTTAGTTCTTTCCGGTCAGAGTCTGGAAGGTTATTGGAAAATGGCTGCGGAAAACAACCCAAGCCTAAAAGCCAGCTTTAATAAATACCTTGCTGCTCTTGAAAGAGTAGACCAGCAAGGAAGCCTGCCCGATCCAAACCTGAGTTTCGGTGTTTTCATTTCTCCGGTAGAAACCCGTGTGGGTGCGCAGAGACTCCGCATGTCTGTCAGCCAGATGTTCCCGTGGATGGGCACTTTGGAAGAGCGCAAAACCATGGCCGTGCGGTTAGCCGAAGCCAGTTTCGCGGAGTTCGAAGAGGCCAGAAATGCATTATTCCTAAAAGTTTCAGAAACCTGGCTTCAACTCCTTGAGCTGGAAAAAGAAATAGCGCTTTCCAAGGAAAACCTAAAGCTTCTCAGAAGTTATGAACCCATTGTTAAAACCAAGTATGAAGCCAACCTGACTTCACTAGCCGACCTCATAAGGGTTCAAATTCGCATTGAAGAAGCGAGTACACAGCTCACACTTCTCGAGCTACGGAAGACTCCGCTCATTAGCGACTTTAACACCTATTTGAATCGGCCCGTGGACACCCCGGTTATCCTTACGGAAACCCTGCCGGTCGACTCAGAAGTTTCTGTTGATTCGGTTTTAGTTAAAAACCCCAAGGTTATTCAAAACCAATACTTACAGCAAGCCGCACAGAGCCAACTCAAGTTGAGCCAACTCAAGCGAAAGCCATCGCTTGGAGTAGGTTTAGACTATGTATTCGTGAGTGAACGCACCGACATGGCGGTTGCCGACAATGGTAAGAACATTATTATGCCCATGGTGAGCATGAGTCTACCCATATTCGGCAAAAAGAACAAAGCTCAAATTAAAGAAGCCGAGCTAATGCAGGAAAGCCTTCAACATGAAGCTGTTGGCATAAAAAACACGCTTAAAAATGAATGGACAAAAGCCACATATCTTGAACAATCGGCCGAACAGGAACTACAGCTCTATGCCAGCGAAATCAGCAATACCAAAGCATTGCTGAATGTTCTCACAAGCGAGTATAGCAACAACAGCAGCAACTTTGAAGAGTTGCTTATGACACAACAGCGACTTCTGCAACTACAAATTGCTGAGGCCAGGTCACAAACCAGGCAACAGAGATCGCAATTAATAAAACAGTATTTATCAGGCAATTTTTTACCCTTAAACCCATGAAAAGAACAACACTAACGTTTTTAATAATCTCCTTAATGGCCATAGTGTCCTGCAAGAAAAGCGCAGAAACACAAAACACAGAAAACCATGCGGAGCATCAGCAACCGGAAACCTCCACACCCAACACCAAAAGCCCTCCGGCCACAGCCATGGGCAATATTGGAGAAACGCATGTGCACATTTCCTACCACTCACCACGAGTGAGAGGGCGAAATATTTTTGGAGGTTTAGTAGCCTACGGAGAAGTATGGGTAACCGGAGCACATAAAGCTACCACTGTAGACTTCTCTACCAATGTACGTATCGGAGACTCCCTTATTGAAAGTGGAAAGTACGCCCTGTTTACCATTCCCGGTCAGGAACAATGGACCATTCTGTTAAACAAAAATTACGATCAGCACCTGGCCGATGAATATGACCCCGAGCTTGACGTGCTCCGCTATGTAACTCAGGCCGAAACCATTACTCACACTCAAGAAGAGCTTTTATACCAGGTTCAGGAAGGAGACCATGAGGGAAGCATCATCATTAGCTGGGCCAACGTAAAAGTGAGCCTGCCCATTCAAACCATCGCAAAAGAGCAGTAACAATGAAAAATCTAATCGTAGTACTCATCGCATGCACAGCAATTCTGGCTAGTTGTTCTAACCCACAGGAAACACCCTTGGTAGAGCCGCTTGCCCTCCCCACTCAAAACAGCTCTAGCCTGCCACGGCTGTTTACCAATGCAAAGGGAGAAACCTTTTTGTCTTGGGTAGAGCGCAACCCTGAAAAAGTTGCAAAGCTCTACTTTTCTAAGTTGAAAGATGGCCAATGGCAAAGCCCTCGGCTCATTGCCGAAGGAAGCAATTGGTTTATTAACTGGGCCGACTTCCCATCAGTTATAGAAAACAATGAGCTAATGGCCGCCCATTGGCTACAAAAGAGCGAGAAAGGCACCTATGACTATGACATACAGGTAGCCTTCTCCAACAACAGTGGCAACAACTGGCAAGCGCCCATTACACCACATAAGGATGGTATTTCTGCCGAACACGGTTTTGTAACCATGCTGCCTCTGGAAGACCAAAAAACCTTTGTGACCTGGCTCGATGGTAGAAATACTAAAGGAGACCATGCTAAAGACGGTGGCCATGGAGGAGCAGGAGCCATGACGCTTCGCGCAGCCATCTTTGATAGTGAAGGAGAGACCCTGGAAGAATGGGAGCTAGACGACAGGGTTTGCGATTGTTGTCAAACAGCAGCCGCACAAACCAAGGATGGACTTGTGGTGGTTTACCGTGACAGGTCAGAAGGAGAAATCCGCGACATGTCGGTAGTGCGCTATGTAAATGGCGAATGGACCAAACCTCAACCCCTAAAAGTAGAAATGTGGGAAATGCCTGCATGCCCGGTAAATGGCCCTTCCATAACAGCCCAAGGAAATCAGCTCGCTGTGGCGTGGTTTATGGCAAAAGGCGGATACCCTGAGGTTAAGCTGGCCTTCTCACAAGACGGTGGGGCCACTTTTGGCGAAGCTGTGGTGGTGAGTCATGGTACTACCAACGGCAGAGTGGGCACAACCACCCTCAACAATGGCAACGTACTGGTAAGCTGGCTGGAAACCGCTGACGATACCGCTAAGATAATGTTGGCCAAATACGATAGAACCGGCACACTACTCAAACGCATGACCATCGCAGAAACTTCGGCTGCCAGAGCCAGTGGATTCCCGGTACTCACCAGCAATGGAGAAGACATATACATGGCCTGGACCCAGGCCGATGAACAGACAAGCATTAAGACAGCCAAAGTCAATTTCGAATAATGAAAACAGACAGAAAAACCGTATTTATAGCCCTTGGCACCCTCGTTGTAGGGTTGCTTTTGGGGGCACTATTCTTTGGAGGAGGTGGCCATAGTGCCTCTTCTCCGGAATTGGCCACTGAAGAACACTCCCATCCTGAATCAGGCCTGTGGACATGTTCTATGCATCCCCAGGTTCGACAGTCCGAACCAGGCTCCTGCCCTTTCTGCGGAATGGACCTTATTCCGGTAAGCGAAGGCGGAAATGATGACAACCCCAGAGTTCTCAAAATGTCCAATGCCGCTCAGGCACTAGCCGACATTCGTACAGAAGTGGTAGGCCGTTCAGAAGCCTCGGCCTTCCTGAGTATAAACGGGCGAATAAAGGCCGATGAACGTAGGGTTCAGACCCAAACCACTCACTTTGGCGGAAGAATAGAAAAGCTCTATAAAAACTTTGAGGGGGAATACGTGAAGAAGGGTGAGAAAGTGGCATCCATTTATTCACCACAACTGGTAGCAGCTCAGAATGAACTGCTCGAAGCCAAAAAGCTGGCCTCTACCAACCCGGCCCTTCTTGAAGCCGCCCGAAAGAAACTCAAGTACTGGAAGATCACCGATGAACAAATAGCGGCTATTGAAGCTTCCGGAGAAGCCATGCGCAACATCGACCTGTTATCCAACTACGAGGGCATTATCCTCAAAAAACTAGTCAACAATGGAGATCACCTTATGGAAGGTGGAGCGCTTTACCAAATAGCCGACCTCACCACCGTATGGGCTATTTTTGAGGTATATGAAAAAGACCTGGGTAAAGTAAAGCTAGGCGACAAGGTAACTTTTAGCCCCAACGGCATTAATCAAAACTTTGAGGCCACCATCAACTTCATTGCACCATCAGTAGAAAGCAACAGCCGCATCATAGAGGTTAGAGCCGATGTACCCAATGGCAATGGACGTCTTAAACCCGATATGTTCATTAAAGCACAAATAAAGGCAGTTGCATCGAATGAGCTGAGCATTCCACGTTCGGCTGTGCTATGGACGGGCAAACGTTCGGTTGTCTATGTAAAGCTGGCCAATAATGAAGGTTTCGAACTACGCGAGGTAGAACTAGGCAATGCAATAGATAATCACTATCAGGTAATTGAGGGGCTGAAAGCCGGAGAAGAAGTAGTGGTTAATGGCACATTTACGCTCGATGCAGAAGCCCAGCTAAAAGGAAAAATAAGCATGATGGCTCCTTCAGAGTCGAGTGCCTCTGACCACAAAAACGGTTTTCAGGAAATTGAACTTCCAGGCACTATAAATTACATAGAGTCTACCCCAAGAAGCTTCAAAAATCAGCTTCAAAGCCTGACCAAGGCCTACTTAACCCTGAAAGACGCCATGGTAGAAGGCTTGCCAAGCTCCATTCAGGTACAAAGTCAGAAGGTTTCCGAAGCACTCAAAAAAACAGACATGAGCCTGTTGAAAGGCGATGCCCACATGCACTGGATGACCTTATTGGAACCCATGCAGCAGAGCTTATCAGACATAAACAGTTCCGACAACAGAGACCAGCAACGCTTACAGTTTATAAATCTTTCTAAAGCCCTTATCAATGCCATAGAATCGTTTGGAACAACCATGGAAAGCCCTTTGTACGTTCAGTTTTGCCCCATGGCCAATAACGACAAAGGCGCCACATGGGTATCGGCTCAGGAAGAAATCATAAACCCCTACTTCGGAGACATGATGCTCCGTTGTGGCAATGTTGAATACACTATAGAAAACAATCCAAATTAATTTCAAACTATACATTTAATGAAAAAGTTAATCGTAACACTTACCATCATTGGTCTTATGAGCGCCTGTGGAGGCAAAACCGAACAAAATTCCTCTACTTCGACTCCAAAAGCCGAGCAAAAGAAAGCACCTGTAGAAGCCTACCTAAGCTTAAAAGATGCTTTGGTGGCTACCAACAGTGAAGAAGCGGCAGAAGCAGCAAAGGCTTTTATGGCAGTTACAAAAGATGAAAGGCTAGTATCTCCCTTAAAGCAGATTGCCGCTACCTCAGAGGTAGAAGATCAGAGAAAAGCCTTTGAGACTCTCTCCATGGCCATGTATGAAATCGTAAAAGCCGGAAACTCAGAAACCGTCTTGTATAAGCAGTACTGCCCAATGGCCTTCAACAACAAGGGAGCCTATTGGCTGGCAGCAGAATCGGAAGTAAACAACCCCTACTTTGGTGATGTAATGCTACACTGCGGCCGCGTTGAGGAAACCATTAACCAATAGATAAACCCAGGCTGTGCCGGGCGAAATCAAGGTATGCAATCACCATATTGCCATTACCTTGTAGCATCGGCACAGCTGCTTTTTCATGATTATTACCGTAAAGCATATGGTGTGTAACCGCTGTATAAAAGCGGTTGAAGAGGCCCTCGGTCAAAAGTGGGACTCTTCTAGCTATCGGGTTCGTCTGGGGCAAATAGAGTGGAAAACTGCTCTCAACCCGGAAGACCTCGAAACTTTAGACAAACTGCTCAGCAAGCACGGCTTTGAGTTGGTAGAAGATGAAAAAAGCAGAAAAGTAGAATGGATTAAACAACTGATCATAAATGAGGTACACCACCAGGCCGCACAAAAGCCAACCGGGGTCAACTTCTCAGAGTTTATCAGTAAAACAATCGGTCACGACTATTCCTACCTAAACGACCTGTTTTCCAGTATTGAGGGTAAAACCATTGGCCAGTACGTTACTCTCCAAAAGATTGAAAAGGCCAAAGAGCTCCTTGTTTATGGAGAGATGAGCCTGGCACAAATTGCCGATCAACTGGAATACAACAGCGCCCAATACCTGTCGGCCCAGTTTAAAAAAACAACAGGCCTTACTCCTTCCCGATTCAAGTCTTTTGGCCAACGCAGACCTATAGACAAAGTAGCAGACCTATAGACAAAGTATGGGTATCAGGAAAAGTTATACATCGGCACCCAAATAGTGTAAGGCTTGGTTGGAGCAAAGGCCACACCTTTGTAACACAAAATGAGCGACTCATGAAAAAGCAACTGACTATTACGGGAATGACATGCGAAGGCTGCAAAGCCACAGTAACCCGAAATATTAAAAAATTACCCGGTGTTCAAACCGTATCGATAAACCTGAGCAATGGCCGAACCATTGTTGATGCCAATCTCATATACAGTGAAGACGAGATTCAGGAAGCTATCGGAAAAGATTCAAAATACCAGATTGTAAGACAAGAAACCAACCTGCGTTCTTCATCAGCCCCTCAGTCAACTACAGCAACCAAAGGATTCTTTGCCACCTATAAACCTCTGTTGCTCATAGTGGTATTTATTGCCGGGGTAAGTGTGCTGGCGCAGGTTGGGCAACACGGTAGCATTGACTGGAGTCTTTGGATGCGCCACTTTATGGCCGGATTCTTTATTGTTTTCTCATTCTTTAAACTCCTGAATCTGGAAGGTTTTGCTAACAGCTACCGCATGTACGATATTGTAGCTGCTCGCTGGAAGGGCTGGGGATACATATACCCATTTGTAGAACTGGCCTTAGGAATTGCTTACCTCATTCATTTTAACCCAACAATTACCAACCTTACCACAGTTATAGTATTGGGAGTAAGCTCTATTGGAGTAATAAAAAGCAATCTGGACAAACGAAAGATTAAATGTGCCTGCCTTGGAGATGTTTTCAACCTCCCCATGAGTAAAGTCACCATTATAGAAGACCTCACCATGGTAGGTATGGCAGCCATCATGTTGGCCTGATTCAACCCATTTATTGAGTTATGAAAGATCACCGACAAGAAGAACACAAACATCATGAGCATGAACAGCATCACGATCATTCAGCAATGATCAATGATTTTAAACGCAGATTCTTTGTTTGCCTGATTCTGGGCCTGCCGGTAATTGTGTTATCGCCCATGATTCAGGAGATACTGGGTTATTCTCTGAGTTTCGAAGGGAGCACATACCTTTCTGCAGGACTCTCCAGTTTTATATTTTTCTACGGTGGCTGGCCATTTTTAACGGGTTTGGCTAGCGAACTCAAAGAAAAACAACCGGGTATGATGACCCTTATTGCCATAGCCATTACCACTGCCTGGGCCTACAGCACTGCTGTGGTTTTCGGTTTAGAAGGCAAAATATTCTACTGGGAGTTGGTCTCTCTCATTGCCATTATGCTCCTGGGCCACTGGCTGGAAATGAAATCTGTAATGGGTGCTTCAAAGGCCCTGCAAAAACTTGCAGAGTTAATGCCCGACCATGCTCATAGAATTACTGACGATGATATTGAAGATGTAAAAACAACACAACTGCAGAAAGGAGACCTCATTTTAGTAAAACCCGGTGAAAAAATACCGGCCGATGGAACGGTCAAAGAGGGTGAAAGCGAACTGGATGAGAGTGCACTAACCGGAGAAAGCAAGCCAATAACTATTGGCCCGGGTCAGGAGGTAAAAGGAGGAGCCGTTAATCTGGATGGTTCCTTAAGAATTGAGGTTCTTTCTACCGGAGAAGAGAGCTATCTCAATAGGGTAATAAAACTGGTTGGTGACGCGCAACAGGTGAAATCAAAAACTCAGACTTTGGCAAACAAGGCCGCAGGTATTCTGGCCTACGTGGCCATCATAGCCGGAGCCATCACCTTGCTGGTTTGGTGGCAGCTCTCCGACAAAGATTTTAGTTTTGCACTGGAACGCATGGTTACCGTAATGATTATCACATGCCCTCATGCACTGGGGCTAGCCGTACCATTAGTTTCAGCCATCTCCACAGCCATTTCGGCCAAAAACGGACTACTCATCAGGAATAAATCGGCTTTCGAGTCTGCCCGAAAAATAGACACCGTGGTGTTCGACAAAACAGGTACTTTAACCAAAGGTGAGTTTGAAGTACAAACCCTAAAAGTAACCGACAATTCGCTAAGCAATGAAGAGCTATTGGCCATAGCCTATGCTCTGGAGCAAGAATCGGAACACCCCATAGCACGCGGCATTGTTAAAGAAGCAAAAAAACAGTCGGTTAAAGCCGTAAAAGTCACAGACTTTTCGGCTCAAAAAGGAAAAGGTGTAGAAGCCAAGATTGAGGGGATAAAACATGCTATTGTAAGCCCCGGCTACCTAAAAGAAAATAATATTGATCTGCCCAATGAGGCCACTGAACAAAAAGGCACCGTTGTATTTGTGATTCGGGAAAACAGCCTTTTGGGCTACGTGGCACTCGATGATACCATTAGAGAGGAAAGCTATCAGGCTATTGAAGAACTCAAAAGCAAAGACATAGAAGTACTAATGGCTACTGGCGACAATGAAAATACCGCAAAACAAGTGGCCGAAGCCATAGGGTTGGACGGTTACCACAGTGGAGTACTCCCCCATGAAAAATCAGAGATTATAGAGCGATTGCAAAAAGATGGCAAGTTTGTAGCCATGACAGGCGATGGAGTAAACGATGCTCCGGCCTTGGCCAAGGCCAATGTGGGAATTGCCATTGGCTCGGGAACTGATATTGCCGCAGAAACAGCCGACATTATTTTGACCGAAAGCAGACCCAGCGATGTGGTACGTTTAATCACCTTTGGAAAAGCCACCTATCAAAAAATGATACAAAATCTGGTTTGGGCCACCGGCTACAATGTGTTCGCCATTCCTCTGGCCGCAGGCATATTGTACAATCAAGGGATAATGATTTCTCCGGCACTCGGAGCAGCCTTAATGAGTCTCTCTACAGTAATATGTGCACTAAACGCTCAAAGCTTAAAATGGTCGATAAAAAAATAATTGCTCTAACAATTCTAAATTTTTTATAAAAATTGAATTTTTCTAATAGATAGTAAAACCAAAACGTAAAGTTTATAGTTTATTCTACGAATGATTTGGTGAAGTTAATTTTTTGCTCTTACTTCGAATTGTCTAAGAAATTTAAGACACCTGGAGGTTCCAATCCTCTGGTATTGTGTGTGTTTATTGGCCATCCCGAGAGATCGGGATGGTTTTTTTATGCCCACTGCCACACCAATGTCTTTCCCCTACCATTCCCAGAGTTTTTAAAGTTCATCATTGAACTTATCGTTAAATTGAGGCGTAAATCCGCAAAAGATAATTCATGAAAAAATACCTGATTATTCTTCTTTTATTCTTTTTTGCTGTGTTGGCCTGCCAGAAGAACAGCCGGAACCAAGGGCCAATGGAACAGCAGGTGGTGGACAAGGCCATTGCTTTTCATGGCATGGAACAACTAAACAATTCTTCTTTTTCGCTCACCTTCAGAGAAATGGATTACACCTATACAATGAAAGACGGGCGATACAAATATACACGCACCCAAACCGATTCTCTCGGCAGAGAAGTAGTAGATATTTTGACCAATGAAGGACACTTGAGGCTCACCAATGGCGACACGACAGAAGTTACTGAAGAAAAGAGTGCCGCCTATTCTCGCTCAGTCAATTCGGTGATTTACTTTTTCAGACTACCCTTTGGGCTTAATGATGATGCTGTAATTAAGTCGTACCAGGGAACTACGGACATTAAAGGAAAAACCTACCATGAAGTGCGCATTACCTTTAAGCAAGAAGGCGGTGGCGAAGACTTTGACGATGTGTTTTTGTATTGGTTCGATACGGAAGACTATCGAATGGACTACATGGCCTATCTGTATCATACCGATGGAGGCGGTTTGAGATTTAGAGAAGCCATTAACCAACGAAGAGTAGAAGGTGTGCTTGTGCAAGACTACATCAATTACAAACCGGCCGATGAGTCGATAGACATCAATACAATTGATGAATTGTTCGAGGCGGGAGAGCTGGAAGAGCTTTCGCGAATCATCAATGAGCAGGTACAAATCCGCTTCAACCCCTAACAGGCATGAAAAAGTCCGTACGAATAGGCATTGTGCAGTCGGCTCCAAGCTACCTGAATGTAGAGGAGTCTATGCGAAAAGTAGAGAAGCTTTTGCGCGAAGCCTCCGAAAAGGGTGCGCAATTGGTCACCTTTGGTGAAACGTGGTTTACGGGCTATCCTGCCTGGATAGATTACTGCGATGAATACGCCAAGTGGGACTTTAAACCTACTAAAGAGGTTTTTGCCAAAACATATGAAAACAGCCTTGACGTGAAGGGCAAAGAAGTAGCCGCCATTGGCCAATGGGCTAAAGAACTTGGGCTGGTGATTGTAATGGGCATAAACGAGAAAGTGACTAGTGGACCTGGCAACGGCACTATTTACAACAGTTTACTTACCTGGAATGAACATGGAGAGCTAGTGAACCATCATCGAAAATTAATGCCTACCTACACCGAAAGACTCATTTATGGTCATGGCGATGGCCATGGGCTTAAGGCTGTGGAAACACAAGTAGGAAGGATTGGTGGTTTAATTTGCTGGGAGCATTGGATGCCTCTAACGCGACAAACCATGCACAATTCTGGCGAACACATTCATGTGGCGGTGTGGCCCAAAGTTCATGAAATGCTTCAGATTGCCACCAGATCTTATGCCTTTGAGGGTAGATGTTTTGCCGTTGGTGTGGGGCAAATTATGCGAGTTAAAGATATTCCGGCCGAGCTCACCTTACCTTTAGAATTGCAGAATAAACCCGACCATATGCTGCTCAATGGTGGCAGCTGCATTGTAGGCCCGGATGGTCATTATGTAATGGAACCGATTTGGGACAAAGAAGGTGTTTTTGTTCAGGAAGTAAATCTTACACGGTGCTATGAAGAACGCATGGCTCTGGATGTAACGGGCCACTACCAAAGAAATGATGTATTCGAGCTAAAGACAAACACTAAAAGACTGTGAGCAGCCTCCGCCTTGAGTCCGGAGGCCGCCCTTAGGCCAATGTTTATTTCTTGTTGCCTTGCCTCACCCGGGTTTCATTCTCTTGGTAAAAGGCGTATTCCTGCTCTAAAAAGCCAATGTAAGATTGCCCCCAAACATAATCTATGTTGTCTCCAAAAAACACTAGCACTCCCTCAAGCGGCTCTTCATAAGGGTTATACAGTTTATGTTGAATGTATGGAGGCACAAAAAAGCTCATCCCTTTAGCAATATCCATTTCCTCTCCATTCACCACTGCTTTGCCCTTGCCGCTGGTAATAATAAAAAGGTTGGGTACCTGGCTCGATTGGATGTCCTCTTCAGCATTGGCCACTTCCATTTGTCCCAAACTAAACCAGCCAATGCGCTTGTCTTTCATTGTGTATAGCGATACCATCATAGCTCCATGGGTTTCCATAGACTTATCACGGCCAAAGGGAGTTACCTCACCATTCCCTTTCTTCCAAAAATGCTCCATGGTTAAATAGGCCAGGGCCGTTTCGCCCTGCCCGGAACTAAAACCTTCCATATCGGCTACACCAAATAGAGGTTGTGGATCTGACTCACGGGTACGCATGCTGGCCGTTCCGGCAGTTAGCTCATTGGTGTAGAGACTTCTAAGGGTAGACATATCTGGACAATGAAAGTACCACGTGGGCCGGCTGGGTTTGCCTTTTTCAACCGAAACGTTGTGTGGCCCCATTTCATGAAACGTGTATTTTTGACTTTTGCCTACCAGGTACCCTCTCTCATTCCTCTCTACTTTCACCGTCCACCAATCCTCTTCAACCTTAATTCCAAAATAAGCATTCATGGCCATGGGATCATCGGCATAGGCCTGAACGTAATCTCTAATCATGGCATCGGCCGACTGCCCAAAAACCGGAGCAGTTACCATAACACTCAGTAGCATAATAAAAGCCAATGCAACCATTGCCTTAGCTTTTAGGGGAATTTGTATTCGTTTTTTCATGCCTAAAAAAACCGCCCCAAAGCACAAAGGGATGCCTAAAAAACAACGATTGTGGCGAAATTCTGCTATTTGTGGTGAGTGAGAGCTAGTGGACTATTTTGAACCTCCTTATGGCCTGAAGTACCACCTCTCGGTACGATCTGGAAACAGGAATCGGATGAGAGACACAAACCAGTCGCAGCTCTATGGACGAGTGACCAACAACCGAGTGGACGTTATGGAGGTTGACCACATAGGACCTATGACACCTCACTACTTCTGGATGACTGATCTGCCGAAAGATATTTGTTAGAGTACCTCTTACAAGCTTCTTCTTAACCTCATTTTGCTCCAGAAAGGAAAGCTCCACGTAATTGTCATGTGCTTTGAGGCAAAGTAAATCTACCAACCTTACGGCAACCGATTCGTTGTTTCCGCTGCCTTTTACAGAAATAAACTCTTCTTTAGGCCCTTCTTCTCTGTTGGTTAGCATCTGCTCGTAGTCCGACTTGAGATTTCTAAATCGAAAGTAGCCAAGCACACCAGCCAGCGGAAAGATGAGCACCGAAGAGATTTGAAGAACAAAGCGCAAACCGCTAATAAATTTCCAGTCGTGCCAGCCTCCTATTAGATTATACAGTACAAAGTTTGACAGCCCCAACACCAACAGAAGCGCCAAATGCCAGTATACAACAGCGGCAGTGCTCACTCTCTTAATACAATGCCTTTTGACCCAAAACTCCATGAGCACACACAAGAAAAAAGTGCTTGTGCCAAACTTTGCCATTTCTACAAGGAAGTGGGCCGTATAAGTAAAGCGGGGATTGTAGTTATGTATGCCAAATGGAAGAAAGGCCACCAGGAATATGTACAAAAAAAGTGGTGTAGCAATACAAACCGCCAACCGGTAGGGCTTTGAAAGAAAAAAATCGAGGTTAACCTTTTTCATAAGGTTTGGAGTCAATAGCCAGAGAATCCAAGCCTCCGGGTTTACATCTAAATTACTAAAGCCCTACACCAACTTGCCAAGAATGAGCAAAAAAATGCACCTGAACTTTTAGAAGTTATCTTTTTTAAAAAAGCCTGATACTCAGAGAGTATCAGGCCATAATCTTTAGATCGACATACAACGGTATTGGTCAACCCTTGTTACTTGCAACCTCTTCTTTCGTCTATCTTCTCGTAATACTCGGCAGGGTTTATACTAAAACTGGTGCCTGAAGTATTGGTAGAAAAGTTAGAAAAAGAATATTTGTGAGAAGTACCGAAATCGTCTACAGCAGTAATTGACGTAATGTTATTGCCACTAAACGCCACATGAACTTCTTTGTAAGCTGCTTCTGAAGATGGCTTAAGCTTTAATACAGAGCCTTCCATGGTTCCGTTATGGCCTGAACCAAAGAAGGTCATCATTGAACCAAAGTCTACTATGGCTTCAGTGTTTTGGCCGGGGCAAAAGAACAATATCTGAGAGTGGTCTGGCTCCTTGGTTCCTACATACTCTGTTTTACCATCGTTGAGCCAGGTTTCGTTGGGGCCATATTTCAAAATGTATTTTGCGCCTTCAACCACCAACACGCCTTCCTGCACATTCTTAAAACCCATGTTATCGTTAATGGCCTCGTATACCACGTTTACCTTATAGTTGGGTATGTTGCCATACTTGTTGTACAACTCGTTGATCTTAGAAGAAGCATCTTGAGCTTGTACCGAGCCCACCATTAGCACAGCGAGCAGTAATGTTTTCAGTAGAGTTTTCATAAATCTGTGTTTCTAAAAAAAGATTAAAAGGAATGATAAAAGTTGAGTGGTTGGCTACTTTCATCGGCTGAGATAGATCAAAAATAAAAAAATCCTGTGAATAGCCATTCACAGGATCAAATTTGTGGTTTACCTCTATCTACTTCTTACGGATATAGATATTCCCGTTGGTAGTTTTCATCATTACTTCGGCACCTCCTCCATTGAGGTCGCCTTCAACCCAACTCTCGTACTTCATGCTAAATCCGCCTTTGTTATTTTTATTGCTAACCGGTTGGGCCTGCTTAATACTAAACGATTCAAAGTCTGTGAATATGTCTCTATTCGTTCTCATTTTTGCTGTGAAATTAGTACCGGTAGGCACACTTATATCTACATTTCCATTGTAGGTGCTAAAAGCCATAGGGGTTTCAGGAGTCACTTTGGCAAAAGTAACTTCGATAGCTCCATTGTAAGTCGAAGCACTGGCAGAACCGCTAATATTGGTCAGCGTAATAGATCCGTTGTAGCTCTCCACATTAACCTCCCCGTTTACGCCTTCAATTACAATGTGGCCGTTGTTATAGGTTTCTGCTTTAATGTTGAAGTTTTTAGGCACCATTACTTCAAAATCTACCCGGTTGTTCCAGCCTTCACTTTCCAGCCTCACGGTGTTATTGTTTTCAGAAGCCTCCACATTAAAGCCCCCGCTACTCACCAGCCTCATACCATTTTTAGACTCTCCTCGCTCCACCTTCTTTTCGTACTTAATCATTTTCACTTTTACAGTGGGACCGTCATAGCCTGTTACTTTCACTTTGCCATTTCGGTTGTCTATATCCAGCTTTCCTCTTTCACCGGGTTTCGAAAGAGGTATTTCTATCTCTTGCGTATTCTGCTGGTACTCTATTTTTTTACCATTATGATCAAAGTCCATATCAAACTCAAAGTCAGATACAACACTATGAACCGCCCTTTCGGCTATGGCTTCTACTTCTGCTAACACTTGAGGATCTACCTTCACCTCCCAGTTTTTACTGGTCTTTACCTGCACATCCTGAGCCCAGGCCGCAACTCCCAAACTCATTACCATTGCCGCAGATAACATTTTTCTCACGTTTCTCATGATCTGTTTTTTTTTCTTTTTCTCTTTACATGATTTTATCCAAATTCTCACGAAGCGCTGATTTCACATCATCGGGTGTATTTTCAGCATTTAGAATAGGTTCAAAGGCCTTTACTGCCTGAGTTTCCTGCATATCCACCATCAATTCGGCCATAGCTACCAATACCAATGGAGATCGCTGCTGGTTAATACTTTTTATCAATCGTTCACGAATAGCCGAATCTTTGGCATAGTTGGCCAATGAAGCCAAGGCTGCCAGCCTCACATTGGTACTCTCATCGTTGTTGAGTGTTAAAAACAGGGCATCGGTTACTTCTCGGTTTTTAGACACAAGCCCGTTGCTCATCTGCACGCCTTTCAGCCGTTGAGTCACCGACTGGTCTTCCAGCATGGTTTTCATCATTACCTCCTGCATACCAGCCATCTGATCGCTCAGCCTATTCAGTTGGCTGTTGTACACACTGCCTGTAAAAAGCCTGCCTAAAACAAGGCCCACCAACAGCACACAAAACCCAAAAGCAAACCGCCCCTTGGACGTGGCAAAGAAAAACCTTCCCAAGACACTCCATACATGCCGAAAGTCTTCTTTACCTTCTACCCTACTTTGTTCGGCTGCCAGCATTTGGTAAAAGTTAGAGTGCAGAGCATCTGTGGGCTCAGGCTTAGGAGTTGTTGCCATTTGTTGGCCCATAGTCCTGAGCTCGTTCACCTCCTGCATATCTATGAACCCCTGCTCCACATATTCTTCAAACTCACGCCTGCGTTCATCAGTCAGGGTTCCGTCCATATATTCTGTTATCAGAGACATATATTTCTCTTCCATCTCCGTCATTGTTTTCTTAAGTATACATCACCATTAAGCGTTTCAAACTCAAAAGTAGGCCCTCCGGATTTTCCATACTGGTAGCTGTTACTATTGGCTATTTTGTACTTTACTCCATTACCATCAGGAGTCTTGGTTACTTTGGGGGCCAGTTTGGCCGTAAATTCCAGATCACTGTAAACCTCTCCCCACTGACTTTGAAAGCTAAATATTGCACTGGCATTTTCAGGCACTCTAATTTCTATGTCGCCATTTACTGTATTAAAGCTGCCAAACTCTTTCGGTAAGCTTTTGTAGTTTACTTCCAACTTTCCATTCACGGTCGATGCTTTGGTGTCGCTAGCAAGATTCTGCAACGTCACATCGCCATTTACATTAGAAGCATACACATTGCCTTCCACGTTTTTCACCAACACACTGCCCTTGTTCACTGTAGAAAGCTTCACACTTATTCCCTTCGGCACCTTCACCGTAAAATCGAGCGTATACCAGTAGTTTTTATGCTCGCTCTTTCTGTTCCACTCCCAGCTACATTGCAGAGGGTCGGCCTTATCTTCCATTATATGATTAGGAGAAGACAAGAAGAGTTTCACAAACTCCGCCCCCTCCAGCACACCCAAACTCACTTCTTCCATGCCAAGAGCCAGGTCTTCGTTGGTCTTTCCGTTCACTTGTTTTTTCACTACCACCTGCACCGCTTCTCCATCGTAAGCTTCTACTTCAACGCTGCCATTTATATTGCACACGCAAAACCAGAACTCAGCACCAGCATTGTTCACCGCAAATTGTTTCGTAATGGTTTCAGACTTACCCTGAGCCCACACATTGGCACCAACCAGCAAAGCCACCAGTACCATCCAATAATTCCTTTTCATTTCTTCTTATGGTTTTACAACCTCACATTCAAGTTTCTCATAGTTGGCCTTCAACTCTTTCAGTGCTCTAAAAATCCTCACCTTCACAGCACTTTCAGAGCAATCCAGAAGTTCAGCAATGTCGCTGTACTTCATTCCCTGATACTTACTCAATACCAATATTTCGCGTTTCTCTGCAGAAAGCCTTCTCATGGCCTTTTCCAGTAAATGACGCTCCTCACTGGCAATCTTAAAAGTCTCTGCATTGTTGTTGTCAGCATAATATTTGTCCGTTACGCTCACATCTTCCCTATATCCCAGACGCTTCTCCTTCTTATAGTAGTCGGCAAATAAATTCCGCGCCATATGAAATATCCAGGTAGAAAACTTACCGTCACCCTTATAGGTATGACGGTATTTGATGATTCTCACAAACACATTCTGCACAAGATCTTCGCTGGCGTTGCCATCAGAAGTCAGCCTATAGAAGAACCCATACAAAGGCCTGTTGTAGCGTTCGAATAATAGACCCAGCTGATCTAGCTGGCCGGCCTTAACCTTAAGCATTAATGTGTTGTCTGAGATTGAATCCAATGCTTCGTCTTAAGAATTCAGTGGGGGAAACTCAACTCGATTGAAATGGTTACATACAATTTAAGATTTTCTTTTAAGAAGATTTTGAAGGACGCCCCACCGCACAAAATCCTTGCGCCCAGGCCTGCTCTGGCGGGCCGGGCGCTGTTATAGCCAATTACCTAAATCAACCCGGGTTCGATGTAAAGAAGTAGTAAAATACCCCCTCTTAGGACG
>NZ_DDDQ01000030.1:20473-26304 GCF_002336325.1 Roseivirga sp. UBA1976
TGTTGAGATACCGGATAAAACAGGTCTTTTTTTGAGAGTTTAAGGCCTGTTTTTTTTGCATGACGTTCTTTTCTTACATCAAACTCAGGTTAAACCACAGTCATCAACCACCAACTGTCCATCTCTGACTTGAGTCGACTATAAACTATGAATCTTAAAGGTTAAACCACGAACATTGAACTTCTCCTATTTGATTTAATGTTGAGAAACTTTAAATTCATTTTTGATCACCCAAATAACACCCCCATGGAAGAAACTAAAGAACAACTACAAAAGCAGATCGACCAACTGAACGCTCAACTCACTGGCGACATGTTTGCCGATATGGACATTAAAGACCAAATTCACAATCTAAAAATGAAATTGAACGGTGTGAAGCCTATGGATTCTAAAATAGATTGCGTAGGTTGTGGTAGTTAATATGAACGACACACCATCTTCAACCTTAACTTTAGAGCCTCTATGGGCTCTTTTTTTATTCGTTTTCCTAAGCTGTAGCAGCCCGGAAACCCAAGGTATTGACACCAATATTCCATCTCAGGACGCCCCTTACCTAATGGTGCTCGGTGTGGCACAAGACGCGGGCTATCCGCAGGCCGGATCGAGACAAGAATTTAAACTGATTGAAGAAGGGCTAAGAGCAAAACAGTATGCTGTATCGCTTTGTCTGGTAGACCCGCAGCATAACAAACGCTACCTTTTCGAAGCCACTCCTGATTTTCGGGAACAGTTAGAAATGGCCGATAAGGTTTCGAAGCCCACACAATATCCTTTCGATGGTATATTTTTAACTCATGCACATATTGGCCACTACACCGGGCTCATGCATTTGGGTAGAGAAGTAATGGGTACACGAACCATTCCGGTTTACACCATGCCTAAAATGACTGCCTTTCTTCAAGAAAACGGACCCTGGAGCCAATTAGTTAGTTTAGAGAACATAGCTCTAAAACCCCTGTCAGACTCCACAACAATCTCGTTGAGCAACAGTATTTCTGTAATGCCTTTCACTGTTCCCCACAGAGATGAATACAGCGAAACTGTAGGCTATCAAATAAAAGTTAGTCGCAAGAGCCTTGTTTTTATTCCTGACATAGACAAATGGAACCGATGGGATGTAGACATTCGAGAAGTGGTTAAGGCCCACGATTATATACTTATTGATGCCAGCTTCTATAAAGATGGAGAACTTGAAGGTAGAGACATGAGCCTGATTCCTCACCCTTTTACCACTGAAAGCATGGAGCTTTTTAAGAACCTATCAGATGCTGATAAGGCTAAGGTGTACTTTATCCACGCGAATCACACCAACCCCATTCTTGATGTCAATAGCAGGGAGTATAAAGAGGTTGTACAGGCAGGTTTTCATGTAGCTAAGCAAGGGCAGATATTTCGGTTTTGATAGTTTAGCCGTCCGACCGCTTTGAGCGGTCGGACGGCTGCGCAGGCGGTGAACAAAGCTGAGACTAATGGCAAGGCAATTCCATCAACTTTATCTCAATAGCTAAGAAAATAAAGCTCTTCATCAGAGTCCCATTCTGGAGACACTGATGGTGATGAATCAGATACTTGAGGTAACCATATAAGAAATTTGAATTAATTTTATTTATTTTTTCACTTATAACTTGACTTTACCCTCTCCACTACTTTACTTTAGTCCTATCTTAAGAAAAGGAACTTCATACTTTAGCTAAAAAAATTGAAGAACGAGCACACACAATACAACTCTCAGCCCCGTATACAACTGTCTTTGTATTTCTGCTCAAAAAACAGGAGGATGCCGAAAATGCCTGATCCAAATGAGTAGGCTTTGTTTAATTCATAAGAAAATGAGAAAAAGTTTATTAGCGTTATTTTTAACACTGGCGGCATTTAGTTCAAATCTACAAGGGGCTTGTACGCTCGACCCAAATAATCCAAATGGGCGATGTTATATTATTTTTGAATTTGATGAGAATGACGAGATTGTGCCTGTTGACTACACATGTCTTGAATCTATAGCAGAAGACGGCTATCCACATCATTACAACTGCAAAATTTCTATCACTTAAAAATTCGAGAAAATGAGAAAAAATATAAATCGCTCTTTAACAATTCTAATTTGTTCAGGGCTATTGACTTTTAGTTTAGCTGCGGGAACTTGTACCTTGGCAGTTAATCCATTGAATAATGGAAGTTGTCAAACTGAATATGAAGAAGATGAAGATGGCAATATGATTTTAACTGATGCTTGGTGCGAGAAGGAATTTGTAGTTATTGGAGGGTATAACTGTATCGTTGCACCATATTAATTTTCAACTTTTATTGAATTAATGAGTCATTAAGACTCATTAATTCCTCTTAGTATCATGAAATATTTAAACCTACTGACCATTATAGTTATCCTCTTGTCATGTGATTCAAGACAGGACAAAAGTTCAGTTCCGCAGAAATATTTAACAAATATTGATCTACTTGAGAAAGGTAGTATGTATCTGCTATTAGATTCAGAGACTACACCAAATATCGGTGAGACTGTTATTTATAAAGCAGACTCTTCTAATTATTTGGTGTTTTTCAATAGTAATAATTACATGTTCTATTTTTATAATCTGAAAACTACCAATTTAGAAAAGAAGATTAAATTCGACAAAGACGGGCCAAATGGTCTTGGAAGCAGAATTGCTTCATTTCTTATAGAAGATGACAAATTTTTAATTCATAGCTATTATTCTAACGAAATTTTAACTGCTGATTTCAATGGTAATGTCCTAAAACGATTTAAAATTGATATTAAGTCCGATGAAATATACCCAAATAGCAATCGTAAAATGCCATTGACTAAAATAAACGATGTTTACTTCCTTTATACTGGACAATCTTGTAACAGTAAGAACATCAAGGAAACAAAAAGCGCTCTGTTACAGATTACACAAGATGGTCAAAGACTTTTAGCTGAATTCCCTGAATTATATTCTTTGGAGTCCGATGCACATTATTGGCCCTCTGGGTTTTGTGATATTTCATTCACTAAGGGTTCAAACAACCAATTATATTTCAGCTACACTCTTGACAAAAACCTTTATTCAGTATCAGACAGTGATCAAATTGTACAATCTCATCAGATTTTAATGAACGACATTGAAATTGATGAAAGCCCTGTTCTTAAAAAAAGCTTTGATCAAGACCCGAGACGTGAACAGAGTAAAATTTTCGCACGCACGAGGTTTAGTAGTCTATATTATGATGAATATAGGAAAGTATTTATACGAAGGATAGATGAACCAATCATTGAAAGAAGCAATGGCAAAATGCAGTCTTCATCGAAACTGCAAATCATTGACGAAAACTTCAATATTTTAGGCTACTCAGAAATTAAAGGGAAAGATCACTTTTTCTTTACAGACAAAGGAATGTATCAAATTATATTCAGTACTCAAATGGAGGATAGCTTGAAAATCAAACACTATGAATACAGTTTCTAATTATTTAACAGTCTTTTTATTATTAATACTCACAATCTCTTGTTCATCAAATAAAAATCAAGAGGTCCAATCTGAATTGGAACATCTTGTGAACAATCAAGGCTTTCATGGGCTAACAAATAAGCAATTCATATTAGTTATACCTAGAACTGGTTGCACAGGATGCATAGACACAGCGGAAGAATTCGTCATGAATAGTTCTAAGCAATATTCACATAGGCTCAATATTTTATTGACAGACATTATTTCAATGAAAACTTTAAAAATCAAATTTGGAGAAAGTATAAATAATCAATACTGGTATATTGACTCAGACGATGTATCAACGGGGCTACTGAAATCTACGATTTACCCCTTTATTATCGAACTAATTGACAACCGGGTTATTAATTTAGAATTTGTTTCACCAGAAAACCCTCATGCAATTTTAAACTTAGAGGCCAAGCTAAACTACTAATCCAATGAATCATCTCCTTTGATTTAAATTTAATACGATAAAATTAGAGCTTAGAGACAATTTCAACAAAAAAGCGACCTCTTTCGAAGTCGCTTTTTATTTCATGCTTGAAGGATGAATTATCCGATCGCTACTCTTTTGAAAGCAGTTACTGTCATGCCTTTGTTCACAGAGTCTAAGTACTGCTGAACAGTTTGCTTAGGATCTTTCACAAAAGACTGGCTCAACAAAGTGTTCTCCTGGAAGAACTTGTTCAGTTTACCCATCGCAATTTTCTCGATGATGTTTTCCGGCTTGCCTTCCTGACGAGCTTGCTCTTTTCCAATCTCAATTTCTTTGTCAATAATCGACTGGTCAACACCGTCTTTGTTCAAAGCAACGGGGTTCATAGCGGCAATTTGCATACCTACATCCTTACCAGCATCACTTACATCGTTACCTCCTGTGCCAGAAAGTGCTACCAAAACACCTAACTTACCATTAGAGTGAATGTAAGAAGCCACTTGCTCACCAGTAATGGTTTCATAAGCCGAAACTTCCAGCTTCTCACCAATCTTGCCAATGTACTCAGTCACTTTTTCCTGTACGGTCAACTCACTAAGGCTAAGAGCGTTAAGTGCAGCAATATCAGCAGGCTTATTGGCCATAGCAGCATCAGCGATCTCATTACCCAAAGACTGGAAATCATCATTTTTAGCCACGAAATCGGTCTCACAAGTAAATGAAATTAAGATAGCTGAAGACTTATCTTCGCTTACTCTTACAAATACGCTACCTTCTTTGGTTTCTCTGTCGGCTCTCTTCTCAGAAAGCTTCTGACCTTTTTTACGAAGGATTTCAATGGCTTTGTCAAAATCGCCATCTGCTTCTACCAATGCCTTTTTGCAGTCCATCATTCCGGCACCGGTCATTTGTCTTAGTTTGTTAACATCTGTTGCTGTAATAGCCATTTTATGAATTTTTATGATTCTTATTTCGGTTAAAACAAAAATTGAACATCGAAGCGAATTCAATGTTCAATTTGTATCAAGATTTTATCACTAATGAATTAAGCTTCTTGAGAATCTGTTTCGATCTTCTCCTGCTCTGCCTTTTCTCTTTCTCTCTCCTCTTTGTCTTGCTTGCGAGCCGACAAACCTTCTTCGATAGCCTTACCAAATGCTTTGGTAATAATTTCTATAGACTTAAAGGCATCATCGTTACCAGGAATCGGGAAATCTACCGAGTTAGGGTTAGAGTTTGTATCACAAAGCGCGAATACAGGTATACCCAACTTCTTGGCTTCAGAAACAGCAATATGCTCTCTCTTTACATCGATTACGAACAATGCAGCAGGCAATCGGGTAAGATCGGTAATACCACCTAACAACTTCTCCAGCTTAGCTTTCTCACGAGTTTTCATGAGACGCTCTTTCTTAGCCAGGGCTTTGTAGGCTTCGTCTTTCATCAACTTGTCTATACCGGCAAGTTTTTTCAAAGATTTTCTGATGGTGGCAAAGTTGGTAAGCATACCACCCAACCATCTCTCAGTAACGTAAGGCATGTTCAATCTCTTGGCTTCCTCAGAAACCAAAGCTCTGGCTTGTTTCTTAGTAGCCACGAACATTACTTTTCTTCCTGATCTTACGATGTTCTTAACAGCATTTGATGCTTCTTCGAGGCTGTCAAGGGTTTGGTTTAGATCGATGATATGGATTCCGTTCTTCTCCATGAAGATGTACGGAGCCATTCTCGGATCCCACTTTCTCGTTAAGTGTCCGAAATGAACACCAGCATCAAGTAAGTCTTTGTGAGTTAGATTAGACATTATATACTTTAAAGTTTGTTCAGATTAACGTTTCGAGAACTGGAACGATCTTCTCGCTTTTGGTTTTCCGTACTTCTTCCTTTCAACAACCCTACTATCTCTT